>JACZJK010000039.1 GCA_014860575.1 Bacteroidales bacterium | reverse complement strand
CCACCTTCCTCACTACTTGCGTAGGCAGTTTTCTTAGAGTCCCCAGCATTACCTGATGGCAACTAAGAATAGGGGTTGCGCTCGTTATGGGACTTAACCCGACACCTCACGGCACGAGCTGACGACAACCATGCAGCACCTCGCAGACCGCTCCGAAGAGAGTCCACCTTTCGGTGAAGGTCGTTCTGCGTTTGAGCCCAGGTAAGGTTCCTCGCGTATCATCGAATTAAACCACATGCTCCTCCGCTTGTGCGGGCCCCCGTCAATTCCTTTGAGTTTCAACCTTGCGATCGTACTCCCCAGGTGGATCACTTAATGCTTTCGCTTAGTCGCTGACGATGTATTGCCAACAACGAGTGATCATCGTTTAGGGCGTGGACTACCAGGGTATCTAATCCTGTTTGCTACCCACGCTTTCGTGCCTGAGCGTCAGTTTCAGTTTAGTAAGCTGCCTTCGCTATCGGTGTTCTGTAGCATATCTAAGCATTTCACCGCTACATGCTACATTCCGCCTACTTCAACTGTACTCAAGAACGATAGTATCAATGGCAGTTTCCCGGTTAAGCCGAGAGATTTCACCACTGACTGGTCGTTCCGCCTGCGCACCCTTTAAACCCAGTAAATCCGGATAACGCTTGCATCCTCCGTATTACCGCGGCTGCTGGCACGGAGTTAGCCGATGCTTATTCTTACGGTACCATCAGCCTCCGACACGTCGAAGGGTTTTTTCCCGTATAAAAGCAGTTTACAACCCGTAGGGCTGTCATCCTGCACGCGGCATGGCTGGGTCAGAGTTGCCTCCATTGCCCAATATTCCTTACTGCTGCCTCCCGTAGGAGTCTGGTCCGTGTCTCAGTACCAGTGTGGGGGATCATCCTCTCAGACCCCCTAGACATCGTAGCCTTGGTGAGCCGTTACCTCACCAACTAGCTAATGTCGCGCATGCCCATCTAAAACCATCGGAATTTTAATCCCTAAACCATGCGATCCGGGGATGTTATGGGATGTTAGCCAAGATTTCTCGAGGTTATGTCCCGGTTAAAGGTAGGTTGCATACGTGTTACGCACCCGTGCGCCACTCGCCGGCATCCATTGCTGGACCCGCTGCCGTTCGACTTGCATGTATTAAGCCTGCCGCTAGCGTTCATCCTGAGCCAGGATCAAACTCTTCATTGTAAATTTGATCTTAATATATCTCAGGTTTTACTCTTCTCTTTAACGATTGACGTTAAAGGGATATTTGCTGCTATATTTTCACTTCAAAATTTCAAAGAACTTTATGTTTTTTTGAAACCATTTTCTGTTTAGGAAAAGGGCTGCAAAGATAGTTTGTCTTTTTTAATCTGCAAAAAAAAAAATGTTATTTTTTTTCGATTATTTTAAGAACGATTCTTTTCTTTCGAAAAGGGAGTGCAAAAGTAGAACATTTTTTGATTCTACAACATTTTTTGAAAAAAAAATATCTAAAGTCCCTATCGCTATCAGAATCAGTTGCTTAAAGTTTTAAAGAACGGTTGCTTGGTTAAGCGGGTGCAAAAGTACATAAATATAATTACCCTGCAAGTCGCCCCATCAATTATTTTTCTTATAAAACTGCAAGATGCTCAGTGCCATTTTTTTGTAATTAGAATTATTTTGATTTTTTTTTGTCGTGATCATTTTAACAAATAATTAACTTATACCTTTGCCTTACAAATTACAGAAAATCAATGAATTAGACTATTCATGGTTCAAGACTTAATTGTTTTAACTTTAAGGCTTTGATTGTCATGCAGTAAGTGAACTTTAATATTTTTGTAACGTTTGTAGGTTCTATAAAAGACTTTCCGACATTTGACCAATAACCTTAGTTATGGCTTTGTATAATCTATCTAAAATATTCCATCCAGCCTGGTTTCAGGGTAATGGTAAGCATAAAAATTACTTCGAGGGATGGTATTTTAAGGTTGTGAGTGCCGATAGCAATCATACCTGGGCTTTTATACCGGGTGTATCATTTGGCAAAAACGATAGTCATTCGTTTATTCAGGTAATCAATGGTATGACTGGCCAAACCTGGTATTTTAAGTATAAAACCGATCAATTTTCATATTCGCGTAATGATTTTGATACGATTGTTTCAGGGAGCAGGTTTACTGATTCGGGAATCACATTACAGATTAATGATGGGGTGAGTGATTTTAATGGAGAAATTTCCTTTGTAAACTCATTACGTTATCCGGTTAAGATCTCTCGACCAGGAATTATGGGATGGTATAGGTATGTGCCGTTGATGGAATGTTATCATGGGGTTGTAAGCCTGGATCATGGCTTAGAAGGATTCCTTATTATTAATGGGGCGAAAATTGATTTTACCGGTGGCAAAGGTTACATTGAAAAAGACTGGGGCTCATCAATGCCAAAAGCTTGGATATGGATGCAAACCAACCATTTTGAGGCTGACCAGACATCATTTATGCTTTCGATTGCCCGCATTCCGTGGCTCGGAAGTGCATTTACAGGGTTTCTTGGCTTTTTTCTACATAAGGGCAAGCTCTATTCTTTTGCAACATACACTGGCGCGAGAATCACGAACCTGCAAACCAAGGGAGGTCGGGTCGAAGTTGAAATTCAATCAAAGGAATTTTCAATCATTGTAAAAGGTCAAACCAGAGAGAAGCACAGTTCAGACGGTGAACTTAAAGCGCCAATGGCTGGAGAAATGGACCGTGTGATTCATGAAAGTATTAATGCTGAGCTAATGGTAACGCTCCTGGATCGAAAAGGCAATACATTATATGATGGTAAAGGTAGAAATGCCGGGCTTGAATTGGTTGGAGAGATTTCATTATTAAAATAGTTCACTTCTGGAAGCTGAAAGAGCTAACTTATTTTGAAGGAGGATTATTATCGGAAGTGGACTTCAAAGTTTTTACTACTTTTATCCCTTCAAATACATCATTAACTAAAACATCTATTTTATGACATCCAAAGGGGTAGAGTTCTACAAACAAGCCGCTATACGCGCTGCGCAATGGCATGCAGAAAATATTGCCAATATGAAAAAGTGTCGTTTCGACACCATAGCTGTGCACGGTATTTACTCAATGCAGGAAGCACTCGATTTTAACCAGGGCTCCATTATTGAGCCAATTTATATGTCTACATCACAGGCATATAGAGATTCAGACGAGATGGAAGCTGCACTTGGCTATCAAATACCAACCTGGTGTTATTCACGGATTGCGAACCCAAGTATGTATTACCTCGAAGGCGTGTTGGCGCTACTTGAAGGTTATGGCGCTGGAGTTGATACTTCCTGCATAGCTACCGCATCCGGAATGGCAGCCATACAAAGCGCCGTGGATCAGTTTTTAGTTGAGGACCCAAAACACCCCAATAGCCCGATGAACTTCGTGGCGACCTGCCAGGTATATGGTGGGACTTTCCAGCAATTTGCCATGCGAAAGGAAAAAGAGAGAAATATTAAATGGAGGCGTATCATTAATAGCAATGATATGGCTGAGTGGGAATCAGAGATTGACGAAAATACCCGCTTCCTTTATGGTGAACTCCCCAGCAACCCATCGCAGGCATTTTTCGACATAAAGAAAATTGTAGAGCTCGCGCATAAATACGGCATTCCAGCAATCTTCGACAGCACTGTGGCGACCCCTGCGCTGCTGCGCCCAATTGAGCTTGGCGCAGATATCGTTGTGCAATCAGTAACCAAATCATTGTTTACAAGCGGGTTTGGCATTGCCGGCGCTATCATCGCACGCAAAAACATCACCACCAATATTGACAATCCTGAGATGAAGGCGGACTTTTGCGCTTATCTCAAGCAGATACCAAACCGGGACAATGGTCCCAACATTTCACCCATGAATGCGATCCTGGCTCTGAATGATATCCGCACCATCCGGCATCGCATGGATATTGCCAGCCGCAGCACAATGAAAGTGGCGAACTTCCTGAAGGATCATAAACACATTGAGGGGGTTGACTATCTCGGACTGGAAGAACACCAGCTTCATTCGCTCGCTAAGAAACATCTCTTGCTCGTTGATGCCGAATACGACGAGCAATATGGTTCACCCCAAAACCGATACGGGCACCTGATGTCATTCCGCGTCAAAGGCGGCGCTGCAAATGCGCGTATGGTGTTTGATGCTTTTCAACGTATCTGGCGTGCAACTGATTTGGGTCGCATTAAATCCGTTGCTACCATTCCGGCCATTTCAACACATTCACAGCAAGGCGAAGAGGGCCGCAAACTGGCCAATATCCCGCAAAACCTTATCCGCCTCTGTGTTGGACTTGAGCATCCGGATGATATTATTGCCGATCTGGATCAATCACTTTCAACCATTGATGGAAAGAAAATAACAATGACCTTTCCTGAGTTCTCAGCCGGTGGCGCTTCGTCAGCAAAAATCGGAATGTAATTTATGAAGCCGATAAAGTATTATTCCACGAACCTAAAGGCTGAACCGGTTAGCTTCGGAGATGCATTGCTGCAGGGCCAGGCACCGGACCGCGGGCTTTATATGCCTGATCATATTCCTTTGCTGGATCACACTCAGCTCGAGAGCTTTTCGAATATGTCATATCCGGAAATTGCCTTTGAGGTTCTCAACAGATTTCTCAAAGATGAAATTCCCGAAGATAAACTTCGTGATCTGGTTTTTGATGCATACAATTATATTGTGCCGCTGGAACATGCTTACGAACGCAAATATGTAATGCGGCTGGATCAGGGGCCTACTGCATCTTTCAAGGACTTTGCCGCCCGCATGATGGGTAGGCTGATGAACCACTTTCTTGAGAAAAATAGTAGAGAATTACTGATCCTTACTGCAACCTCGGGTGATACCGGTAGTGCGATTGCCAATGCATTTTATGGGCTCAATAATATTAAGGTATTGATCTTGTTCCCTGAAAAAGAGGTGACTTCCCGCCAACGCAAACAAATGACCACACTCGGTAAGAACGTGAAGGTAATTGCCATTGATGGGAAATTCGACGATTGTCAGGCTATGGTAAAGCAAGCTTTTGCTGATCCTGACCTTAGCGGACTAAATCTGTCGTCGGCGAACTCAATAAACATCGGTCGCTTATTGCCGCAGTCGGTTTATTATTTTTATGCATGGGCGAAATTACGCAACAGCAATGATGACAAACCTGTGTTTGTGATCCCATCAGGAAACTTTGGTGATATGATGGGTGGAATGATTGCCCGGCACATGGGATTGCTAGTTAAACAGATGGTAATAGCTGTAAATGAGAACGATGAATTTCCATCATTCTTAGAAACAGGCAAATACAATAAGATTGAACCATCGTTGAATTGCATTTCAAGCGCTATGAATGTCGGCCACCCCAGCAATCTTTCGCGCCTGGTTGCGCTGTATGGCGGAGTGATGGATGAAAAAGGGGGGATTCATAAAGTTCCGGATATGGAGAATATGCGTAAGGATATATCGGCAGTTTCAATTTCTGATTCAGAAACCAAAAAATCAATAGCTGACGCCTGGGGTAAATACCAATTGCTTCTGGAACCGCATGGTGCGGTTGGCTGGGCAGCGCTGCAACAGTATGTGAACAGTAAAGCAAATGCCGGGCAAGATGAACTCTTTGTTGTGCTTGAGACAGCTCACCCAGCCAAATTTCCGGAAAAAATACAAGAGATATTAGGGTTCGACCCCAAACTTCCTCCCAGCTTACAGGGTTTAGAAGAAAAGCAGGAGGATTATGAGCTGCTTGAGAATGGATACAAGCATTTCAAGTCATATCTTGTCAGGGGATTGTGAAGCAGTTTTATTGTAATGCAGTGATGCAGTGATACAGTAAGGTTGCAGTAATCGGGGATTGGTAATTGGTAATTGGTAATCGGTAATCAGTATTAATAACAGGTCAGCGTTATTCAGGCACTGACAAACCAGCAGCCAGCAACCAGTAACCAGCAACCAGCAACCAGCAGCCAGTAACCAGTAACCAGCAACCAGTAACAGATAAATCAACCATGAAATACATCATCATCCTTGCCGATGGCTGTTCGGATTATCCGATTGAGAAACTCGGGAATAAAACTCCGCTGATGGCGGCGAAGACGCTTAATATTGATGCTTTGTGTTCAAAAAGCCGGTGTGGCTTGCTCACAACAGTTCCTTCCGATATGCCTCCCGGCAGCGAGATTGCCAACATGGCTGTGTTAGGCTATGATGTGCATGAAGTATACCAGGGCAGGGGAGTACTTGAGGCGGCCAGCATGGGCGTTGACCTTAAAAACGATGATCTCGCCATGCGCTGCAACCTGATCTGCATTGATGAGGAGGGCGTGATTAAAAATCACAGTGCTGGGCATATAACAACGCCCGAATCGCATGAACTGATCAATTACCTGAATGAAAAACTTGCTGCTGATAATTACAGGTTTCACCCCGGAGTAAGTTACCGCCATTTATTTGTATTAAAAAAAGGTTCGAACCAGATACAGTGCACACCTCCACACGATGTGCCCGGAACACCTTTCAGGGAGGTTATGATTAAGGAAACTAACGATGAAGGCAAAAAGACTGCTGATCTCCTTAACGGTCTGATCCTGAAATCCCAGACTTTACTTTCAAATCATCCGGTAAATAAGGCAAGGGTATCAGCGGGCAAGGATCCGGCCAATTCAGTTTGGTTCTGGTCGCCGGGATACAGGCCAAAAATGAAAACCTTCATGGAGCAATATGGAAAAACCGGGGCTGTGATTTCGGCTGTAGATTTAATTTATGGTATTGGAGCGTACGCCGGTTTTAAGGCTATCAAAGTGCCTGGTTCTACAGGTCTTTATGATACCAACTATGAAGGGAAGGCAAAAGCTGCGGTAGAGGCGCTCAAAGATGTTGACCTGGTTTACCTGCACATCGAAGCCAGTGATGAAGCCGGTCATGAAGGCAATGTGGATCTGAAGGTTCGCACATTGGAATACCTGGATCAAAGGGTCATAAAATATATTGTGGAAGAAACTCAAAAAATGGAAGAGCCGGTTGCAATTGCTATCTTGCCCGATCACCCAACGCCCTGTGCTTTGCGAACCCATGTACATGACCCGGTTCCATTTATGATTTATCACCCCGGTGCTGAACCAGATGATGTTCAGGAGTATAATGAACAAAGTGTGCTAAACGGACATTATGGTCTATTGAAAGGCGATGGATTTATCAAGGCCTTGCTCCAACTTTAGGAATAATCAGGATATTAAACCTGAGTTAAATTGAATCAATAGGTTATGCCAGTTATAAGATGGAAATATTGGTTCCTGTTCCTGCCATTTTTCTTTATGGCTCTGAATTCATTCAGTCAGGGAAGCACCCTTATTGAATTTTACAGTGAAGTACCAGCCGTTTCCGACTTTGTTATTGATATAAAACCAGTGATGAGCAGTGGTGTAAGCGTGCAATCCGATGGGTGGAAAATACCTCCCGGGCAGCAGGTGAGCGTGGAATTGCCTTTCATTACTCCAAACACCGCAATCATTGAGGTCAGATTGTCTTTTGAATGGGAAGGTCAGGTTATTTCAGGTATGTTTGAAGGTTGGAGTATGGACAGGTTTAACTACCAGGTTTTTGCAGAACCAATTTATCCGCATGAGAACCAAAAGCGAATTTTCCCTTCCATGCTCGCCAGGAGTTATGAATTCCGTATCAGATGCAATATGAGCCTGAGGTCGGAACAACCCAGTCTTATTCTGCAATCACTCCTTATATATTGGGATACTACCGTTGAAAAACAATAACCGTATTCTATTATGGCTGATATACAGGTTTTACAAGGCAGAACATCTCTGGTCACGGGCGCTTCCCGTGGCATAGGACGGGCAATCTCAATTGCACTGGCCAGGCTTGGCTCAAAAGTGATTGCACAATATCATAAAGATTCAGAAGCTGCCAGCACATTGATGTTGGAACTGCCAGGATCAGGCCATAGGATTGTACAAGCTGATCTTGGCGATGTTCATGGGGCAAGGCAATTGTTTGAGAAAGTTGCAAATGAATGTTTGGATATCCTCGTCAACAATGCCGGGGTTTATATTGAGAAACCAATGCTGGAAATGGATTTTGATGAATGGCAATCGGTTTGGGAAAAAACAATTGGTTTGAACCTCACCGGACCGGCTCATTTATCTTATCTCGTTTCCAGGAAAATGGTGGAGCAAAGTGGAGGCCGGATTATCAATATCACCTCGCGTGGCGCTTTCCGTGGCGAACCCGATGCCCTGGCTTACGGCGCCAGCAAGGCCGGCCTGAATTCTTTCGGGCAATCGCTGGCAAAAGCCCTGGCTCCGAAGAATGTATTGGTTTTCACAGTTGCTCCCGGTTTTGTGGAAACCGATATGGCCCGTGAAGTACTTGAAGGCCCGCGCGGTGAAGAGATCAAAGCCCAAAGCCCTTTGAACCGTGCCGCCCAACCTGAAGAAATCGCCAACCTTGTTGCTTACCTTGCTTCGGATGCACCGGCTTATATGACCGGGTGTATTGTTGATGTGAATGGGGCGTCATACTTAAGGAGTTAAGTCCCAAGTTCAAAGCTCCAAATTCAAAATTCAAAGGAAAGCAGACTTTAGCAATCAGGGATGCCATCCCCTTGTGCCTCGGGGATTGCATCCCTTCAAACATAATTGACAAATTACCACTAAGTGCCGAAACACTCCAACACTCCATTACTCCATTACTCCAAACTCCAACATTAAACCAATTTACCAATTAACCACTTAACCAACTACTACGCGATTACTCCACCGGTATCTGCCTCTCAAAACCCAACTCCAGCGAGATAAAGGATTCTGTGTAAGTGATTTCAGGAATGGATTGGATTTTTTCAACAATGACCCTTTTAAGATGCTCGTTGTTGCGGGTGAAGACTTTTACAAGCAATGAGTATTTTCCGGAAATGTGATGGCATTCAACTATCTCTGGTATCTGACGGATTTTCTCAAAAACCTCTTCATGGGTACTATTGCTTGTGAGGTTTACCTGTATGCCGATAAATGCACAGGTCATGTATCCCATTCCTTTTGGGCTCAGCAAGAGTTGGGAACCACTGATCATTCCTGCTTCCTTTAATCGTGCGATACGCTGATGCACTGCCGGGCCTGATATTCCGCACTCCCTGGCAATTTCAAGGTAAGAAACACGGGCATCATTCATGAGAGAAGAAAGTATTTTCTTGTCTGTTTGGTCAATTTGTAAGTTCGGCTGCATATTTTCAGATGTTTTAATTACAATTTGTGCAATAATAGAAAAATATTATTTCAGTTAGTAATTAAATCACAAAATAATTTCAACAATCAATCTCACTAATGAATGGTTATAATTACATTTTGTAACTTTGCACTTCTGATTTATTAACAATAGAACAATAGGACAATAGAACATTTGAACAATAGAACAATTGAATAATAGAACACTAACACCCTAAGACATGAACACAATAAAAGACCCCGCTACCAGAATACAAGCGTTAAAGCAATTTGGCGAATATGGTGATGTGAACCCTTCGGTAACCGATTCAGCCACTTTTACTTTTATGCAGGCTAAAACCATGCTTGAAACCTTCAAAGGCGAAGCCGAAGGATGTTTCCTTTATTCACGACACTGGAACCCCAGCAATAAATACCTCGCCGATGCACTGGCAGCCATGGAAGGTACTGAAGCGGCCTGGGTCACAGCATCGGGAATGGGAGCTATTACCTGTGCGATCCTGCAGCTTGTTAACAGCGGCGATCATATTATTTCAAGCCGGACAACATACGGCGGCACTTTTGCTTTCTTTAAAAATTATCTTCCAAAATTCAACATTGACGTAACTTTCGTTGACATCACTGATCTTGATGCTGTAAAAAATGCCATCACACCCAATACCAGGATTATTTACACCGAATCAGTTACAAATCCACTGCTTCAGGTTTCGGATATCCCGGCGCTGGCGGCCATTGCCAATAAGAACAACTGTCAACTGATGGTTGATAATACATTTACGCCAATGATCATCGCGCCCAATCAGCTCGGCGCGCATGTTACGGTTTACAGCATGACCAAATTCATCAATGGTAAAAACGATTGTGTTGCCGGCGCTATTTGCGGTTCGCAGGAATATATTGCTTCACTCATTGATGTGAATGATGGCACTGCGATGCTGTTGGGCCCTGTGCTTGATCCTTACCGTTCTTCAAGTATTTTGAAAAACCTTCACACACTGCATATCCGTATGAAGCAGCACAGCCACAATGCCATGTATCTGGCTGAAAAATTCAAGGCTGCAGGCATCAATGTCAGTTATCCCGGTTTACCCAATCACCCTGATCATGAGTTAATGAAAAAACTCATGCACCCCGATTTTGGTTTCGGAGGCGTTTTGGCCATTGATATGGGCACGTTTGAAAAAGCTTCTGACCTGATGGAGAAAATGGAAGTTGCCGGCGTTGGTTATCTCGCAGTTAGTTTGGGATATTTCAAAACCCTTTTCAGTAATTCGGGTAGAAGTACATCAAGCGAGGTTCCGGAAGAAGCACAACGCGAAATGGGTATGAGCGATGGTTTGGTCCGTTTTTCGGTGGGTTTGGATCATAATATTGAAAATACCTGGAAGATGATTGAAGGTTGCCTTGCCTGAATGTGCCAACGCCTCCTTCTGCATTGAAATCATAAACGTGTACACTGATTTAATTTTACTGGGAACTTTGTATAAGTTCTGCCATAATCAATAGCTTTGCGGAAAATATACAATCATGAGCACAACCAACGAATTCAAAGTAAAAGGCGAAGAACTGCTGAAGAAGATCAAAGAGCTTATACACGAAGGCAACGTGAGTCGCATTATTATTAAAGATGATGATGGGCGCACGTTTCTTGAAATTCCTGTAACAATAGGAGTTGTAGGTGCGATTTTCGCACCGGTGCTTGCTGCAGTTGGTGCATTGGCAGCACTGGCAGTCAACTACACTATTGAGGTGATCAGGAAAGAATAACTACTGATTTACTTCTCCGATAATATTTTCAATGGAACGAACCTTCTGTTCCATTCTGCCTTTCGGCCCTTTGCGGATATCGAATTTTACGGTTGAATAAACGCGCTTGCAATCTGGCTCAAGTTCAGCGTATGCTTTGTTAATTAGCTCCAGCGCTTCTTCCATGGTTTCCGTTTCTACCACGGTTCCCATAGGAGTAAGCCTATATGCCGCACCAGTTTCCCTGATCATCTTAATTATGCGGCTCACATAAGGGCTTACGCTTTCGCCTTTATCGGTTGGGAACATTGCAAATTCAAAAAGTACTGACATTGTCTTGATTGTTAAATTCCAGAAGTATTCAGGTTTCCCAGGCTTACTGTAACAACCTTTTGTTGTTTTGGGTCATCATCATTTGTTAACTTCAAACTAACCTGCAGATGAAGATTATAGATATTCAACTCGGTTTCCTTGGATTTGATCATGCCTATTTTTAAAATGTCGGAATTAATGATGCCTTCTCTTCGCGACGAATCCCTGCCAAAAATCTTGTCATCACTCGTTTCAAGAAGACTCTTATCATAATCATCAAGACTGAACTCATGGATATTGGCAATATCATCTATTGTCATTACCTGGAGGTTTTCCATTCCCTCGATATTTGTGGTGAACCACATATGCGTGTACTGGTCAATGAGGCAGCGGTTTAGGCTGTCTTTGGCAAGTATCCGGGCATTGTTGATGATGGCGCGGCCAAAAAAGTTATCGGCGTATTTATAAATTTTATCGTAGGTGATGGCATAGCGGATGCTAATTCCACCAATGATTTTTCTTAATCGCGGAAAAAAATGAAACGCATTATAAACCCTTAGTACCACGGCGAAATTGCAGGCAAACAGGAGGGCGTGCATGGGATTATCGAAAATGATGAAACCACCATCGCCCGTGCTGATGAAATTCTGCTCAATAATATCACGGGAATATTTTTGAAATATGAACGGATGATGTTCAAGACAAAGCTCAATGGTGGTGTGCAGCATTTTCTTGAAAAGGAAAGGAATCAGGGTTTGTTCGAACTCTCCGTAAGAGCTGTATTGATAGATATCAATGCCCAACACTGATTTGTTGGTAATTTTCCTGACTTCAACATACTCTTTCAGGTGCTTGTAGAGTTCGCATTCCTGGGGTATAATATTGGTTTTTTCAAAGATGACCCGTTGGTCATATTTATGTAAAATGCTTCTGATTTCGTTGTGATCCAGAACTTTGATAGGTTTTGACATGTCAATTATTCAGCTATTGTTTAACGCTGCAAAGGTAGGATTTCCTTTGACTCTCTGAAATTGTAACCCACTAGTGCTTTTTAGCTATCGGCTTCGAACCGTATTAATGTCTTTACCGAACCGGAAATGACTACAATTATTTAATATTCGCTTTACAGGCACTTAATAATGAGCAGTTATTTTTGGCGACAAAATAATTACCCAAATGGAAAACAATAATTATTCTATTTTACTGGTTGATGACGAACCTGATATTGTTGAATTTTTAGGCTATAACCTGCGCCGCGATGGATTTACGGTTCATACATGCAACAATGGTAAGGATGCCATAGATTCAGCCATTGAGCATTTGCCTCATTTAATCATACTCGACATTATGATGCCTGGCATTGATGGAATTGAAGCCTGTCGTGCGATCCGATCCGTTGACTCGTTGAAACATACCATCATCACTTTTCTCACCGCCCGTGGAGAGGATTATAAACAAATTGAAGGTTTTGATGCAGGCGCCGATGATTATATCAGGAAGCCCATAAGTCCCAGGGTGCTTGTTGCAAGGATTAAAGCCTTGCTGAAGCGCTTTGAGCAGAGCCAAAAATCAGATAAACGCCTCATCATTCATTTGAATGATTTGATGATGGACAGGGAGCGTTTTGTGGTTGAAAAAACCGGCAAAAACATCAGCATGTCGCGCAAAGAGTTTGATTTGCTTTTTATGCTTACATCCCGCCCCGATAAGGTTTTTACCCGAGATGAAATTTTTGAGCAGGTTTGGGGCAACGATGTGATTGTTGGCGAGCGCACTATTGATGTACACATTCACAAGATCCGCGAGAAAATTGGTATTGATGCGATCCGAACCATCAAAGGTGTTGGCTATTGTTATACGCTTGCTTCCTAATGCTTTACCGGCACCAGATTTCCCAGGCTTTTTCGGCCTGCACTTGCAACATTTCAAAGCCGTTTTTAGTGATAGCGCCTTGTTTCAATCCTTCCTTCAGGAAAATAGTTTCTTCCGGATTGTAAACCATATCAAACAAGAGGTGGTGCGAACTCAGGAAATGATAGGGCAGTGGCGGGAAAGTGTCAGCATCAGGCGCCATTCCCATTGGTGTTGCATTGACGATTATCGTATATTTTTCAAAAAGATCTTCGCTGAGTTCATGATAACCAAGCTGATGGTTTAGTTCCGGGTTTCTGGAAACCATGACAAAATCAATTCCCAGCTTCTCAAAAACCCATGCCGCAGCTTTGGCTGCTCCGCCGGTTCCCAAAATCATTGCCGAACGATGGTGTGGCCTGAGCAGCGGTGCAATGGATTGCTCAAACCCATGCACATCGGTATTGTAGCCTAGCAATATTGTTTGGTTTACTTTATGTTCAATCCTGATAGTGTTTACAGCATTGATCTCTCTCGCCACCGGATCAAGGCTGTCAAGCAATGTGATTATGGAAGTTTTGTGTGGTATAGTCACATTCAGTCCGGCGAGGTTTGGATAAGTTTTCAGCAAGCCGACGATGGCTACGGCTTTTTCAATCGGGAATACCTGGTAGCTGGCATCAGTTATGTTTTCACTTTCAAACTTATTTTCAAAGTATTTTTTTGACCACGAATGCCCCAGCGGGTAGCCGATAAGTCCAAACAAGCGGTTCACAAATACAGAGATTAGTTTGATTTTTTCCGGGCAGCCAGTTCAATCAGCCAAATGCTGGCAATCCCGGCAATGATAAGCAAAATGGCAATAAACACTTCTGTTGAAAAACTCTCAGGAAGTACCGGCTGATATCTAGCTATCACCGGTTCGTTGTCTTTTAACAGCACTTCACCCATTGGGTTCATTGCCATTATTTTTTCTTTCCATGGCCAGATAATTATGAGCGAACCAAGTATAAAACCAGTCAGCAATGCAATGGTTTGGTTCCGGAACTTGCGGAAAACCCATGAAAGTAAATGCGAGAACCCAATGAGCCCAACCACCATGCCAATGGCAACAGGAAACAGAATATCTATTCGGACTTCGTTGATGGCTTCGATGAAAATAAGGTGGTAATTTCCCATCAAAATCAGTACAAATGAACCTGAAAGGCCGGGAAGTACCATGCTACAAATACCAGCAACACCGCAAAGGATCAGGTAAAAGAAATTCTCATTGCCCACTGCCGGGTTCAGGAATGAAATTCCAATGGCAATAACAGCGCCAGCGATAAAACTTATTACCACGGCGGTATTCCATTTTTCAATAGTTTGCCCTACGAAATACACTGAAGCCAAGATCAGACCGAAAAAGTATGACCAGATATACACGGGATATTTTGTAAAAAGGAAATCGAATATGCGCGCCAGGCTTATCAGGGCTAACAGAATGCCAAGTCCGAGCGCAAGCAGAAAATAAAGATCAGTATGCTGTACAAATTGTTTGATTTTACCACTAAAAAGGAGCTTTACAGCCGTGATATTAAAAGACTTGATGGCATTGATCAGGCGTTCAAAGATGCCGGTAATCAGTGCGATTGTTCCTCCTGAAACGCCGGGTATCACATTGGCTGCACCCATACCAATGCCTTTCAGGAAAATGGTTACATACTCTCTCATCAGGGATTTATTGCTGGCGTTTGCGTTGTTTTTTCACAACCAGTGACTTCATAGCTTCAATCATGTTCAATACCTCGGGGATTTCAAGCATTGCCGGTGCATACCTGTCAATTTCTGAGCGCATTTCATAATCCAGCAGCAACGCTTTTTCCAGTGTACGAATAGATTCTTTAATCCATCCGCCATTGAAGCGGTAAGCAGCCAGGCGGTACATAAGTAGAGTATCTTTTGGATAGGCCCTGATCGCTTTATTGAGAACTGCCAGGGCGCTGTCAATATCTTTATTTACTGCAAGCAGTTCCGCATAATCGAGCCACGCATCCGAATTGTTATAATCGCTATGGATCACCTTTTCAAACGCGGCAACAGCATCGGCATAGCGGTTGGCTTTGGAGAACAATTCTGCCAGCACATACAGGAATTCCATGTTGTCTTTTTCCAGTGCAACGGCTTTCTCCACGCTACGGATGGCGTTTTGAACCTGGCCCAGTTCATCATAGGCAATACCCATTTCCAGCCAGGCATCCGGAAGGTTCGGATCAACTTCAAGGGCTTTCATATAGCTGTCAATGGCTTCGGGAAAACGTGAAAGTTTCTGATAGCATTCGCCCAGGTAATAATAGGTGGTAGCTTCCGGATCTTCAAATATAAATGTTTGCCTGTAAGCTTCAATGGCTTCACGGTACATGCCCATGTTGGCGTAGGAATTGGCCTTGTTGAAATAAGCCGAGGCAAAACTTTCGTCAATTGCGATCACAAAATCATAGGCTTCAATGGCTTTTTCGTAAAGCTCAAGAGAGTTGTAGGTAAGCCCAAGGTTAAACCAGGTTGTTACAGAGTAAGGGTTTTTATCGAGAAAGCTGTTAAAAAACACTACAGCATCATCATATTTGTTTGAGAACTCATAGCAAAACGATATTTCGTAGATTGCTGCTTCGTTTTCGGGATTAATATGCAGGGCTTTTTTAAGGTAGTCAATGGCCTTGTCATAATGTCCCTGGTTTTCGAACTCAAAGGCGATGTTCATGCACACTTCTCCTGGATCATCTGCTTCTTCCAGTGCTTTATCGAACTCCTCTATGGCTTTACCAAACATCTTTTTCTGGCTGAAGATGATGCCCCTGGTCATATAAACATCAATATTGTTTGGATCGAGACTTTCCACTTCTTCAAGCACTTTCATGGCCTGATCGTGTTGGTCTTCAGAGATAAGCAATTGTGCCTGCCTGAGCTTAATGCCGGCAGAACTGGGATGCTGGACAGCGGCAAAATTCAATGCCTGTTTTGAGCGGGCTTTATCGTTGAGCTGAAAATAATGGTCAATAATATCTTCGAGTTCTTCGAGGTCGAAAAAAAAATAGGAGCCTTCATCAATCATCTTCTCAAACTGGCGCACCAGTTCAAGAACTTCATCAAAATCAAAATCATCAAATTCTTCGTGCATATGCTGTATTCTCTCCTCAAATAATGCTGCAAATTTAGTAAAAAAGGGCGGGCAGCGCTTTCGCTTTATAAATATCTTCTGAATTATTGCGCTCCGAAAGGGGTTAAAATAGAAATACACTGTTGCTTGCCTGCGTTTGCCCAAACTCTTGCAGATCATTATGTAGCTAAGATTAACAAAAGTTGAAAAGTTAAAAAATACCAGAAAGAAGAATGAGAATAAATCAAAAATTGTAATTTTGACAAACCCCTGAACCTGGAAAAGCGGCAGTTGGCAGTGGCAGCCTAATATTAAGTTAAATCTCTCTTAACACGGAACTTTTAACCTTGAACCCGAAACCTTGAACCCGAATCCTCACATAACCCCCTTCCACCATGAGTAAAAAACACAACCCCACCGGCCTCGACCGCCGCAATTTCTTCAAACTGGCTGCTGCCGGAAGTCTGGGCGCATTAATGGCTCCATCGCCTCTCAAGAACGTGCTGGCGCAAGCGCAAGCCAATGAAAAACCCGCTACCAATATTGCCGAAGCGTTAAAATTCCCCAAAACGGAAAATTCTATGCCCGGCAGGTTTCCCGGCAGGGTCGTACAAGTTCTTAATGAAAAATCGGTGGTTAACGAAAAACCTGTGAAATCAGTAGTCTACGAAATGCTTTCCGAATCCATGCTGCAACTTACCGGTGCTGCCACCCTCGCTGAGGCCTGGGTGATGTTTGTGCAACCGCATGAAAAGATCGGTTTGAAACTCAATCCTATTGGTGGCAAGCTTTTATCTACGAGCCATGAAGTAGTTGAGAGTGTGATCGAACAAATGCTCGAAGCCGGAATTCCTAAAGAAAACATTGTGCTGTGGGACAGGCGCGAATTCCAACTTCATGAAGCTGGGTTCACACCGGAAGCATATCCCGGAATCGCCATCACCGGAACCGAAAAGAAGGATGCGGACGGTTCGTACTATAACAAGGAAGGCAAGCTATACAGCGAGGAAATGATTGACCGCGACTGGTATTATTTTGCTGAAGTGGAGGGCGAATACGACGATTACACTTTGCCATACATGGTAAATGGAGGTAAGTATTCTTATTTCACGAAAATCTGCACCCAGGAATTGGACAAGATCATTAACATACCTATTTTGAAAAATGCAGGCGCATCTATCACGTTGTGTCTCAAGAACCTGGGCTATGGCGTGATCACAAACACTGGCCGTCTGCATGCACAACTTTGGGGAGAAACCAGCGCCGAAGTCTGCTGCTTTCCACCGGTTCGGGATAAAGTGGTGCTAAACATTGTGGATGGGTTACGCGGTTGCTACCAGGGCGGACCAGGCGCAAACCCTCAGTTTATTTGCAATTACAATACACTTCTTGTAGGAACCGACCCGGTTGCAGTGGATCGCATCGGCTATGGAATTGTTTTGCAGAAACGAATTGAGGAAGGAATACAGCAGGAGGACACCCCACGCGGGCGTGCTTTCATGGAATATGCAGCGGAACTTGGGCTTGGCGAAGCAAATCAGGAGAATATCGAACTGAAGAAAGTTGTTTTAGGGTGAATATTCAAAATTTAAAATTCCAGATTCAATATTAATGCAACGAAAGAACTGGCAATCTTGAATCAAGAATCTGGAATCTTGAATTTGGTGGAATTTTGAATCAAAAAATCAATTTTATGAAACTGACATTATTAATCATTTTAAGTGTCTTTTTTACGGTGGTTTACGCGCAGGAAGCACCGATACTAACTGATAATTCTTTGGCTGGCATCGAAAATATCACAACCCGGAATTTTGATCAAAATGGATTGTGGGGCTATATCAATGGTGGTGCCGATCTTTATCTTGAGTATGGGTTCAAACAGCTGGCCGTGCAGGATATCAGGCTGGAAGGTTCGGAATTTAAAGCCGACATTTATCGCATGGTTTCCGCCGAAGCGGCTTTCGGGATTTTCAGCGTTTCACGTTTTCGTTGCATGGCTGCGGGTTTGCATTACTATCACGATTGCCTCACACCCTATCAGTATATTGCTGCGAAAGGCAACTATTACATTTCGGTTTCCAATACGAGCGGAGAACCTTTAGATCAGGAAAAAACCCTCAAAATCGGGAAAGCCTTTCTTAACAAAATTGACCATGTGGTGCTTCAGCGCCCAGGTATTTTTGAGAATAAGATCTTAAACGAAAGCAGGGATGGCCTAAAAATGGTGCATGGACCCCTGGGCCTGCAAAACGGCTTCATCCATTGGGATCGCCTTTTTACAGGCTTTGATAATTATGAGGCATGGATTTTACCGGTTGCCAGTCCCGAAAACAAGTTCACAATGGCATGGATCAGGTTTGATGATGAGAACCAACTGCAACGGTTCGTAGAAAAAAATGCATTGGTTTTAGCAGAGGTTTCTGGCTTTACAGGTTCGGACGAAAAATTTACTACATTCCGCACTGAAGATGGCGCTTTATTGCTTTTTGAAGGACCGTTGACAAAAGCCACCCTGGATCAATTAACCGATACATTGAACTAACTCCCATGCCCTGGAGTTAGCACTTCAGTGGCTTCAATCTTGGTTTTCCCACATCAGTAAGAGTATTGGTCTGATCACTTATTTCAAATTAATCCCCCGGATTGGTGTAATTTTGCAGAGCCAATCAGCACGTTTGCAATGGTTGCAAAAGCAACCGCCAATTATGCGTGCATCAATGGCATCTAAAATAATTGATCATGAAATTTCAACCCGGAGATAAAGTCAGGTTCCTCAACAGCAGTGGAGGAGGAATTGTTACAAAGATCATCAGTCCGCAAATGGTCAGCGTGGCCATTGAAGAAGGTTTTGATATCCCAACACTCACCAGCGATTTGCTAAAAATTGAAACCCAGGATAGCGGATCGCGCATTTTCGATAAAAATTACAGAGTGGTGATGGAGGCCAGGGAATCAGAGGACTCTGTACACTATGGTAAAACACCGCAACCAGAAGAAGAAGTTTTTGAGAGAATATTCCAGCTTAGAAAAACAAAGGGCTCGGACTCGGAAACCATATGGCTTGCGTTTCGCCCGCAAGACCAGAAATGGCTGATCACAGGCACACTTGATGTTTGCTTGCTGAACCCAACGGATTATGACGTTTTCTATTCCTTTATGCTCCTGCAAGCCGATATGCAGTGGAAAGGAATGGATTATGATGTGCTTCCGCCGGAATCGGGCATTACGGTGGCAACGATCACCCGCGATGAACTAAATGTATGGCTCGAAGGCAGCGTGCAAATGCTTTTCCAAAAAGAGCTGCAGCCCCGGCTGGTGATGCCTGTAAACGCCTCCTTTAGGTTAAAACCATCGCGGTTCCAGAAAGAAGACAATTACATTTCCAATGCTTTCGTAAGTGAAAAAGCCTTGCTGGTGAACCTCACGATGGTGAAAGGCGTTGAATCCACACCCGAGAGCCTTGAAGGCAGCGATTTATTATTTGATTCCCGGGTAAAAACCGAAAAACCAAAGGCATTGATTGACAAACACCGCATTGCGGCCTTTGAAGCTGAAGTTGACCTTCATATCTCCGCCTTGCAGGATAATTATACGAAGCTTGCTAACCACGAAATCCTGAAAATCCAGACCGATTACTTTACCAAATGCCTCGAAAGCGCCCTGGAATCCCAGTATCGCAAAGTAATTTTTATACATGGCATTGGCAACGGCACACTCCGCAACACCCTTCTTGAAATGCTTAAGCAATATACTGAACTCAAAGTACAGAATGCCTCCTTCAAAAATTATGGCTATGGGGCGATTGAGGTAGTGAATGAGAAGCCGGAATAGTATGTTATAACACGGGCCAAATCATTACAAGCAATTTATTTTTATATTAGCGAGGCGAAAAAACCGTACCATGAATTATGGTTATCCAATTCTCAGGATTTTGCATAGCCGTACCTGTGGGTTTGGTTGTAAACGAGTTAGCACTCATTCTAAAACGACACGACACAATCAAAATATAAGATATGAACGAAATAATTTGCCCTCATTGCAAGAAAGCATTTAAAGTAGACGAAGCTGGTTTTGCTGACATACTTAAACAAGTTCGTGACCACCAGTTTGAAGAAGAAATTCTTAACCGACTTGCATTGGCAGAAAAAGAAAAGGAAAGTGCTGTAAAATTAGCGGAAGCAATTATTAAAAATGCCTTTCAAGAAAAACTTTCTAAAAAAGACCAAGAATTAGCCGACCTCAAAGCCAAAAAGGAAATTGAGTTGTCGCAGAAATTATCTCAAAAGGAAAATGAACTGTTGCAACTTAAAGCCAAAATTGACAATGCAGAAGTTGAGAAAAAATTAGCCGTTACTGAAGCTACCAAAATAATTGAAAAGGAACGTGACGAGTTAGCTAATTCTCTAAAAATGAAGGAGACAGAAAAAGAACTACTTAAAAAGTCTTTAACCGAACAATATCTGTCAGAACTGAAAGAGAAGGATGCAATAATCAAACATAAAGACGAAGAAATTGCACTTAGAAAGGATATGAAGTTAAAACTATCAACAAAAATGATAGGTGAAACGCTTGAACAACATTGTGAGACAGAATTCAATAAACTTCGTGCGACTGCTTTTCAAAAGGCTTATTTCGAAAAGGACAACGACTCAAAGACAGGAAGTAAAGGGGATTTTATTTATAGAGAAAATGACGATGCAGGAAATGAAATCATTTCAATAATGTTTGAAATGAAAAACGAAGGAGACGAAACTGCAACAAAGAAAAGGAATGAAGATTTTTTAAAAGAACTTGACAGAGATAGAAACGAAAAAAAATGTGAATATGCAGTTCTTGTTTCTCTTCTAGAAGCTGACAGTGAGTATTATAATTCTGGAATTGTTGACGTTTCGCATAAATATTCAAAAATGTATGTTGTTCGACCTCAATTTTTTATTCCAATTATTACACTACTTCGTAACGCAGCTATGAACTCCGTACAATACAAAGCGGAACTTGCCTTGGTAAGAAATCAAAATGTGGACATTACCAATTTTGAAGAGAAAATAAATACATTCAAAGAAGGGTTTGCAAGAAATTACGAATTGGCAAGTCGGAAATTTAAAACTGCTATTGAAGAAATAGATAAAACTATTGACCATTTGCAAAAGACAAAAGACGCATTATTATCCTCTGACAATAATCTTCGACTTGCAAAGCAAAAAGCCGAAGATTTAACTATTAAGAAATTGACCCACGAAAACCCGACAATGAAAGCGAAATTTAACGAACTGAATAACCAATGAATATAGACAGAAAAACGAGTGATAACACGGGTTTTTCGTCAGGCGGGGTGACGTGGCAACTTATAGCTTTGTGCTTCGTATCAAGTTTAGTGCTGGTTTACAGCTTGTGCTCCGAAACCCGCCCGAAAGCAAAGCCCGAAACCGTTCATGCTGAGAGAATCAAAAATTGATTGACAAAATGCAAAACACAGTTCTAAAAGTAAAATCAATAAGCAAAAATTTCTCAAAGGTTAAAGCAGTTAAAAACATCTCGTTTTCGGTAGAACAAGGAGATATTTTTGCTTTTCTGGGTCCGAACGGAGCAGGGAAAACAACAACCTTACGAATTTTACTTGACATCATTAAAGCAGATGATGGCCACATAGAGTGGAATATTAAAGGGAGTTCCAATCACTCAATTCATGCCAGTCAGATTGGATATCTTCCTGAAGAACGAGGACTTTATCCTGATATTCCAATTTTAAAATCATTGGTTTATCTTGCCTCAATCAGGGGCATGGATAAGACAGAAGCGAAAAAAGCTGCTTTGGAATGGTTAGAAAGACTTGAACTTGCAGATAGGGCAAAGGAAAAGTTGCAGGTGCTTTCAAAGGGGAATCAGCAGAAAATACAATTTGTAGCTTCTATTCTTCACAAGCCTGCTTTCGCCATTCTTGATGAACCATTCTCCGGCTTAGACCCCTTGAACCAGGAAATTTTCATTGAATTTATCAGGGAAATTAATAAACAGGGAACCACAATTTTACTAAGCGCTCATCAGATGCAATTGGTAGAAAAGACTGCTCATAAAATATTTCTTATCAATAAGGGCGAAGAATTATATAATGGGAGCTTAACCGGAATTTACGAAACCTATGGAAACAGGCACATTATCGAATTACATTATAAATCAGGTTTAACTGAAAATTCGTTGAAATATATTGGCGGAGTGGAAAGTATTGAAATCATTGATAATGCTTTAGTTAGAATGACTTTTGAACAAGACGCTGATATGAAAACTATATTATCTGATTTGTCAAAACTGGAGGGTATTTTTGATGTTTCCAGTCACAAACCCTCATTGCACGATATTTTTCTTAACCTTGTAAAAAGTCATTAATAATGAGTTACATAAAGCAGGTTATTACCGTTACCCGCTGGGAATATGGTCGTTTCTTTAAACCAAAAAATGAGGCAATTGGTATTGTTGTAATGCTGATTGTATCAACTGTATTTTACTTTGGCAGCAAGTACGCCTTTTCTGACAAAAGTCCGGAAATTGAAATTTTTGTGCATAATGATACTAACGGAACTTTGACGGAAGTTCTAAAAAAGGATTTTGATATACAGCATCTGCCTTCTGAACAGAAAGATAGCATTATAAGGGAAACAGGTGTTAATAAAAATTGGGTTTTGATTGACATAAATGAAGATGCATTAGCCTTACACGCATACAAAAACAACAGGGACATCAAAAAGGTTAAAAGCTCTATTGATATTTATCACAAGCAGAACGAAATGCAGAAGCTGGGATTAAGTCCCGGGCAGCTTTCTTTGGTCTTATCGTCTGCACCAATTGAAGAAACCTATATCTACACCGACAATTCGAGAAACAGGGTCATTCTTGCCTGGTTTTTTGCCGGCTTGATGATAATGGCAGTTTTTTTAAGTTTCGCTTATCAGTTTACAGCAATTACAGGTGAGAAACAATTAAAAATTACCGAGCAGATTGTATCAGCCATAAGTCCACAGGTTTGGATGGACGGGAAAATATTAGGCATTACTTTAACAGGTATATCCTCAATGATTACTTATTCGTTTTTAAGCATTATTGGAGGAGTTCTTTTCTTCCAGTTTTCAGGTTTGCCAATTTCCGCAATACTCGATTATTTATATTTTCCTTCAATAGCCTTGTATTTACCTTTTGCCTTGATTGGTGTGTTAATCTGGAATGCCATACTTGCTGCTATAGCCTCAATAATTACCGACCCCAATAATTCCGGCAAAAGCTCGATGATGATGCTTCCAATTGTCTTTGTAATAGCCTCTTTTTTAGTAATACGCGATCCTGATAGCGGCATGTCAGTATTTCTATCGTGGTTCCCACTAACTTCTGCCACCTCAATGCCAATGCGGTGGGCAATTACAGAAGTCGGTATGTGGCAATTATCAGGTTCATTTATGCTATTACTGTTGACTTTTTATTCTCTGCGAAAAATAGCAGCCAAAATATTCAGAGTTTCAATTTTAATGACAGGGAAAGAACCAGGCTGGGCAGAAGTATATAAATTTATGAAAATGAAATAAAAAGCACGAAACGCTAATAAAGTGTATATGTCATAAGGGTTTTAGTGGGTATTCAAGCGTAATAGCCCGCTTAAACTGTGTAGCGGTATGATAGGAAACTACCATGCAATCTGCCACTACTCATATAATTTACCGCTGCCAGTAAGCGTAAGCTTAGCCATCTTTTCTGATTTTAAACTTTAGTGATTTTCGGAGTACTTATACTTTCCTGGCTCGCAATTACAAAAACAAACCAGAATTATCTCTTACTCCCGGAAAACAAAATATTTCCGGGCTTGTTAATCTTATATTCATCTTAAAACCAAAAACTATGAAATTCATTCTGATATCAACAATCGTTTCTTTATTCCTCTTCTCGTGTCAGGGCAACAGCGGCAATGCAAAGTCTGAGGCCGGCATGGACAACCAAAAGGTAAAGGTGTTGGATGTGGTTCAAACCAGCGCATACACCTACCTGTATGTAAACAATAACACCGCTGATTACTGGATAGCCGTCAGATCAATGGAAGCCCGGGAAGGGGAGGAGTACCATATTGCAGGATTATTGGAAATGGATAATTTCTACAGCAAGGAACTTGAAAGGAATTTTGAGAAAATCTGGTTTGTAAGTGAAATCAGCAAAAACCCAATTTCATTGCGCAATGGTGGGAGCGAAATGGGTGGTCCTATGTCGGATCAAAAAGATAAGGCAGCTAAGGACACGAAAATTGACATCAATCTTCCCAACCATGAAGGCAGCGTTAAAATTGCCGAATTGTATGCGAACCGTGAGAAATACGGCAGCAAAGATGTAAAACTAGTTGGTGAAGTAACCCGCTTCAACTCCGGGATTCTGAGCCGTAACTGGATACACATTCAGGATGGTTCTGACCACAATGGCAATTTCGATCTCACCGCTACAACCGCAGATTTTGTGAATGTCGGCGATCAGGTGATCGTGGAAGGCAAGCTCACGCTGGATAAGGATTTCGGATCAGGCTACTTTTATAGCCTTATTATTGAGGAAGCCAGGGTGAGTAAACTTCTGACAAACTGATTGGATCTCTGATTTTAATTCCTTTTTGAAGCTTCCTGATTTCGGAAGGAATTTTAGTGCTGCTATACTTAATGCGAATTTGTGTTATTTTGCCTGAATAATTACAAAATATTCTGATCACTAAAATTCTTTCATTATGCAATCCCTGACTCCCAACATTTTTGTAACTGATATCAAACAAACCATTGCATTTTACGAGCAACTGGGCTTTGAAGTTGTAATGACTGTGCCAGAAGAAGGCGATTACGTCTGGGTCATGATGTCCAGCGGCAGTGTTTCTTTTATGTTCCAGACTTTTGAAAGCCTTGGAAGCGAACTGCCCGAAATCAGCCGGCAAAACGGCGGCTCACTAATTTTTTATATCAAGATTGAAAATATCAGAAGTTTCTTTGAAAACATCAAAAACAAGGTAACAGTACTGAAAGGCCTTGAAAAAACATTCTATGGCGCCACCGAATTCTCTATCCTAGATAATAACGCTTACGTGCTCACCTTCGCCGAAAACGAAAACGGATAACTGCGTCTTGCACTCATGCACCGATTTACAACTTCACTCTATCACTGCATAACTGCATTACTGTATAACTGTATCACAACTAAATCCGTGCAAATCTGCTTAACCCGCGTAATCCGCGTTCCATTCACACTGGCTCGTTTTTTGCATTATCCCAGCACAATCAAAATCCAATTACCATGAAACATATTATTTTATCAGCGCTTTTGTTCTCGTTCATATCCTGTGGCAAAAGCGAAGAAGTTAAGCTTGAACCCAAAGAAATCAAGCTGTCAGTTGAACAGGTTCAGATTGTTGACGGTGGAAACCGTTTCGGTTTCGATTTATTCCGTGAAATTCTGAACCGCGAAAACCCTGCCGAAAATGTTTTCATTTCGCCTCTGAGTGTGCACATGGCGCTGGCCATGGCCTGGAATGGGGCTGATGGTCCTACCCGCGACCAGATGACCGAAACCATGTATTTTCCTCATGTTTCCGAACCCAAAATCAATGAAGGCTTTCAGCGGCTCATGGCCGATTTGCTTTCGGTTGACGAAAAAGTGAAAATGGAAATTGCCAATTCAGTCTGGTATCGCGAAGGATTTCAGGTAAAAGACAGCTTTTTGAGCGTGAATCGCGATTATTTCAACGCTGAAGTCAGCGAACTTGATTTTGCCAATCCGAAATCCAAAGACATTATCAATACCTGGGTTGCCGACAAAACCCACGACAAAATCAAACAGATTGTTGATGAAATCACCTCAACCCATGTGATGTTCCTGATCAATGCCATTTATTTCAAAGGAATGTGGGAAAAAGAGTTCGAACCAAAAGATACCCGCAACCGTGCATTCAGCCTTGCCGGAGGGGATCAGAAAGAGGTCATGACCATGGAAATGAGTTCCGGTTTTGCGTATGCTGAACGCGAAGGTTATCATGTAATTGAGTTACCTTATGGCCGTGGTAATTTCAGCATGCTGGTGTTTCTCCCTGATAACGGTTCAGACGTAAATACGCTGCTCGAAAACCTGGATATTGAAGAATGGAATGCATTGCCTTCGGAAATGAGTTTTCAACCTGAAATTGATCTGCGTTTGCCTCGTTTTGGCTTCTCATTCGAAACCGAACTGAAAGATCCGCTGATGAGTTTAGGCATCAATGATGCTTTCATTGACGGACTTGCTGATTTCAGCGGAATCACTGACCAGGAGATTTTTATATCTCGCGTACGACATAAATCGTTTGTTGAAGTGAACGAAGAAGGAACCGAAGCGGCTGCAGTAACATCAATTGAATTCAGGGAAACAAGCATCCGCGAACCTTTAAGATTTTATGTGGATCGTCCCTTCGTGTTCGCACTGAAAGAAAAATTTACCAACTCAATGCTGTTTATCGGCAAGGTAATGGATCCGGGGGGTGAGTAGGCAGGAGGCAGTTGCAGTAGGCAGTAGCAAGAACCTAGAGCCAATACCAAGAGCCAAGAGTCAAGAAACAAGAGACTGGAGTAATAGTCGAAAGGACAAGTAACCAGTAATGCGAAACCAGCAACCAGTAACAAGAACCCCAAACGATCATAAGTTTTTGAAGGGATGCAATCCCCGAGGCACGAGGGGATGGCATCCCTGATTGCTTAAATCCACTTTTCTATGAGTTTTGAATTTGAACCTAGGAATTTGAACCCTTGAACCTGAAACCTGGAACCTTGAACCCGGAACGTCAAACGCCGAACGCCAAACGATCTTAGGGTTACTTCGATTCGCCAACGAAGTAATCATCCTTCTCGGCAAAGAGGATGTTAAAAGTGGTGAGACTGCCGTAAATACGGGTGATGTATTGCTGAATGTTCACTTTCTCATCATCGGTAAGATCTGAGCTGTTTACCCGTTGTTCCATTACACGTAACCTATCGCGAACCATCACAATTTTGTGGAAAAAAGCTTCGATGGGTATTTCCTTGCTTTGCAGGTTGCGATCACCAGGTTGGAGTATCATTTTGCCACCTTGCCAGCGGCTGCCAAGCGGAACAATTTCCTGGATGTCGGTAATGCGGCGAAGCAGTTTTGCAAACACCCGCTCCACTTTTTCGAAGCTGATATAATCAATATCGCCGCCGGCAAAATCAAGTACTTCCAACCCTTTAAAGGTTTTCATGATGGTTTTTGTGCCGTAATCCAGAAATGTGATTTCGTATGAATCGGTATAAGCCTGAATTACCACGCCTTTGCCAAATTCAGGGTGGCTTACCCGCGATCCAATGCCTAATGAAATATCTTCCATGTGCTTATAATTTATGTAGGTAGCAAAAATATCATAAATCCATGAAATTCATGGTATCTTTGCAAACTGAATAAGTAATTCGTTCTATCGCTTTCCGCCAAAGCGGGAAGAGGAAAGTCGGGGCAGCACAGAGCACCATACTTCCTAACCGGAAGGTTCCATTCTGGTGGAGTGGAAACAGCAAGTGCCACAGAAAATAACTGCCGACGCCGGAGTTTTAGATGAGGCCCGCCTTCGCTAAAGCTACGGCGGGCGATGGTGAAAACGTGAGGTAAGAGCTCACGCCTCGGTGTGGCGACACACTGCGGGGGTAAACCTTATGGGCTGAAAGACCAAATACATCAGGGATTCCGCTACGGCGGATGAAGGGCTGCTCGCCCGGGCCTGAGGGGTAGGTCGTAAGAGCCTCCCGGCAACGGCAGGCCTAGATAAATGATAGAATTTCCGCCTTCGGGCGGATAACAGAATCCCGCTTATAGAATTGCTATCCACTAAATAAATAAGCCCGGCGCGAAAGTGCCGGGCTTATTTTGTTTAACCAACCAAAATCAAACAGAGAATTATTTTCTATAGGGACAATCAGCTCTGTATCCACGGCCTTTTCCTCTGGGTTCGCCCATATCAGCAGAGGCAAACCCTCTTCTTACAGGGCCACGCGAATCAAATAGTATCTTTTGTTCTTCCGTAAGCAGTTTTCTGATTTCCTGATGCGTAGCCGCCTGATTTTTATGCATGCCGCCACGTAAAACTGCCATTTCATCAATGGTATTATTGATGGCGTTCATATCAGGCTGATCGGCTGTTTTAAGTGTACGCAACTGCGCTTGCTTTTCACCGAGCTGGTTTCGCAACTCCTGGTTTTCTTTTATGTTTTTGAGCCTGAGGGCATCCATCTTTTCCGATTGTTCCTCTGTGAGGCCGGGAAGATTGATGCAAAAGCCCTGATTCTGTGCTGCCCGATCTGGCATTTCTTCAAATGCCCTGCACGCACCTTGTCCGCGATATCCTCTGCCACGTTGCGCAAATGCGTCAGTAGTGAAGAGTATTACAATTGCCAGTACGATTGCCGGCAGCAATTTGCTTAAATTCTGTGTTTTCATTTTTGTTGCATTTAAGTTATTAATAATTATTTATTCATCTATTCGCAGGTATCATGTGGAGCCATCTTCCTGTGACGGTGCTGCCACTTTTGCTGATGGCCAAAGCGTGGCGGAAATATCCACTGTTGTATCATTTCGGCCATTTTATCGTATTGTTCAGGTGCAGTGACAGCTTTTATTGCAAGCATATGGCGTATTGTTTCTTTCCGAAGATCAGCATGTAGTTGTCCGGTTTCAGTGGCAAGCCTGTCTAATTTTTCGTGATCCGGATTTTCATGATCCAGTTCTTCAAATATTTGCTGTTGGTTTTCGCTCAGCTTGTTTAAAATTCCTGACGAAGCTTCACGAAATTCATCCCTCAACTCTTTTAATTGAATGTTTTGCTCAGGAGTACACCCCATTTTTTCCCGCCATGTGCCATAGCCTTTTTCAGACTCTTTTTTCTCAGAGAACTCTATTAAATCCGGACTGGGATTTTTGTGGTTATCATCACTGTAGCGTTGCCACAACATGGTTCCCAGAATTGCTATGGTGATTACCAGCAGTGAAGCCAATGCCCATATCCATACTTCCTTGTTTGTGAATATTTTCATGCTTAATTGTCTCCGTTGGTTAAGAAAAATTCTTCAAATGATCCATCGTAGATATCTTCTGCTACAAGATCGTAATATACGCCTGCATCAATTTCATCCTCACCGAAAGACAACTGTGGCGACAATTCGGTTCCGATGAGAATACCGACCCACAGAGCGATTGCCAGGGAAGCAGCAACAGGTAGAATTCTGATAAGATGAAAAACCGGCTTCAACTCAAATATTCCGCTTTTTCTTTTGGTTCGAAGGTTGATAAATTGCTGTTCCACTCTGCCGGCAAACCACGGATCAATCTTAAGCAATTTGTCTGTTTCTATAACAGCGAGCGTTTGAAGGATTTCCTGGTACATGTGACTGCATTTTTCGCAATGTACCAGATGCGCATTTGCAACCGATGCCAGCTCAGGACTGAGATTTCCCTCTGCCAGGAAGATCAGGTTTTGTCTGGTTTTGTTACAGTTCATGTGCGGTTAATTTAGATGTTAGACAATGAGGTTTCATGAAACTTGCGTTTTATATTTGTTGTTTTTCAATGGCTTTGATCAATGTTGACTGCAGATTTGTTTTTGCCCGGTGAATCAGGGACTCAACAGCTGATAAGGAAACATCCATTACTTCAGCAATTTCCTTGTAAGGAAGATTGCTGAACTTATGTAAGGTGAATGCGGTTTTCTGTTTCGCAGGTAAGGTATCAATGGCATTGTGCAACATTTTGGCGCGGGCTGTGTATTCAGCTTCTTTTTCCAAAGGTTTGGTAAAATCTGGTTCTGACAGGTTTTTTATGCTGGCCTCGCCGCCAAATAATTTCTCAATCGGGAAAAATAAACCCCTGTTTTTTTGTTTGCGCAGGTAATTCAGCGATTTGTTTACTGCTATCCTGTATAACCAGGTTGAGATGGACGCATCCTGTCTGAAGCGGTGAATGGATTTGTACACTTCAATGAAAACTTCCTGGGCTATATCGTGTGCATCATCACTATTGTGTAAAAAATTGTAACACGTTGAGACCACCGTTTGCTGGTGTTGTTCCACCAGCAAGCGGAAAGCTGCCTGGCTGTTTCGCATCAATCCATCAATCAGTTCGTGGTCGTTCATTGATCAGGCTGAGTTAGCACAATACCATTTTTGACACTTGATGAACAGCAAACTTGCATAAGTACTGCAACAAATCAAGTCCTTAAAAATAATAATTTCTTCGCCAATGAGGTTAACATGATGAAACCTGATTTCTCAAATCCAGAAGTATATTCAAATTGCACTGAGAAAATCATACAAATCTTCTTCGGGCTTTAGATTGAGTTTCTTTCTCAGGCGCGAACGGCTGATGTATGAACTCGATGGCTGGATGTTCAGGATATCAGCAATTTCCTTTGAATTCAGCCCAACCCGCAAGTATGCGCATAAACGCAGATCATTGTTTGAAAGCGTTGGGAATTGGTCTTTCAGCTTTTTGAAAAACTCCTGATGCAACTCATCCATTTGAATTTCGAAGGTTTTGTCATCAATTTTAAGATAGGCATCAAGCATTCTCCTTGCCTCACCAAATCTCAATCTGGATACAGCCGGGTCGCTATCATGGATAAGATCAAATTTTTCTTTTAGCAAGAGCAACAAGCGATTTTTATCCTCACTGTCTTTTGCTTTATTTGCCAGTTCGACTGTTTTGTGCCGCAACTGCTGTTTTATCTTATCATATTCAGCTTTCAGGAACTCCTGCTCAAGCAACAGGACTTTCTCGCTATGCTTTTGGGCTTGCTGTCGCAATGAACTTTGCTCCTTAAGCAGTAAATGTTTCTTTTGTTTTTTCAGGGCAATTATTTGCCAGCGGCGGATAAAATACACCGTCAGCAGAAACAACAAAAAATACGTTGCGTATACATACCATGAACGATACCAGGGGGGATCAATACGGATTGTCATGGTATTTGTTCCTATAATCCTTCCATTTATCGTTGCGTTCACAAAAATAATAAACTCACCTTCTTTCAATCCAATAAATTCCGCTGTATTTGTTGCTGACCAATCACTCCACTCTCCTGATTCGTTTAATTTGTGCTGATACAACACATCATCCTGGTTTGGAACAATATATTCGATCCTGAAATTATTGAGTCTATAGGGCAATCTTGCATCCGCGTAAAGTGCCACCCTCTCATCATTATTGAATGCTTCGGCTTTTCTGAAAACCAAATTGAATTTTGCAGAATCCTTGTCTTCAGCGTAAAGTAAGTGTTTTAGTGCGAACCCATTATAAACCGGATAAAAGTCATAATCGGGTTGTAAAGAAACAGCCTGATATATCCCTGACAACACGTTTTCGGTCATTGGAAAAGATATCGTCTCTGGTTTCTGAATGAACTTTTCATTTCCGGCAATGTAAGAGTATTGGTAAGTATCAGTAAATACCTGTATCCCGTTTTCGTCCTGAATGAGCCAAGGATCATTTCCAAAAAAAATACTATCAGGAAAAATCAGCCTTTCGGCAGGATGTAAATTATTATCAAGTACTGCCCTGATTATTCCAAAGTTTGGGATGTTGACCCACAAAACATTTTCCATTTCAATGATCAACTGATTGCATGAACCCAGGATTAAATCCATTTTTTTAAGGAAAATCCATTCGCTGCCGGATTTCCTGAAAATTGATATACCATTATAATTGCCTGTTAACAGATAGTCTTTGTATTGTAAAATGGTCCATACTCCTGAGTGTTGATCAAATTTTTCAAACTTTCCATTTTTGAGCACGAACAAACCATTATCATGGCCCATGAACAAAGTGTTATCAATTTTTTCCAGAGCCCAAACCTGGCCTTCGGTGCCGGGAAAAAGATCGAAATGACTAAACTCCTTATCGTTGTTCAGATCATCCCATCCGGTGCTGTATAATCCCTGGTTGGTTCCCAGGTAAAATACTCCATCCATTACCTGGGCTGTGTAACCGGTTCCAAAATCCCCCCGATAATCGTAAAAAAAGGTGATGTCATTTTTCAAGAAAAGCGAAGTAACTCCATAATCGGTTCCAACCCACAATTTTCCTGATGGACTATAATGCAAACACAAAATTGTATTGCTTAGCAGGCCTTTATATCTGTTTATATGATGGATGATGTTTCCATCCAAATCAGTGATGAACAGGCCTTTCAGTACTGTGCCATATGCCAGATGGGATTCATTGACAGGTTCAAAGCTAAAAACGTTTGCCGCTTTCAGGGTTTCTGATAAGGTGCTTTTTATTTGACTGAGCTGGCCGGAGGAATAAAAATACAAACCGGCATTTTTCGAGACTATCACAACCTCATTGTTTCTATGATAGATACCTGAAATTTCAAATGCTTTATCCTCAGGATAGCTGAACAGGTGTTTTAATGAGGTTTTATCATAGAGATATAATCCGTTTTTTGCATCCGCCAGATAAAAGGAATTACTCACAACAAAACTACCTGTAAACTTATTTGGCGCAGTTATTCGGGTTAGCTGCTGGTTTGTATATACATAAATACTCTGCGACGAAATAAAGATGATCTTATCATCAATGGAATGAACATCCCAAAACTCCTCGCTGATATCCTGAACATCTTTCCTGAACGGGTACAGGGAGGTGTATTCAAAGGCCTGAAATTTGTTCTTCGTCCAGACTCCAAAATCGAGATCTGAGCCGGTATAAATAAGCGAATCGCTAGGCACCAGAACCGATCGGGTAAAACCATCGCTGCCTTTGAAGCTGTTCCATGTTTTCCCGTCGAACTCAAGCAAGCCTTTATCGGCAGCCATATAAATCATGCTATTAGGAGCGGAACGAATATCCCAGATTTTCCCCTGGTTCTGATATTGTGATGGTGTGAAATTTTTAAGCAGCGGCACACCCTTTTCCGGGAACGTTTTCGCATAAGACATAAGCGTTCCGGAAATTAATACAATGAGATATAGTATCTGCTTTTTCAATTTGGGGCGCTTGTTCCTGGTTCAATCATGCGAAAGTAAAAAAATGAGCCGTCGGTAAAACAGACGGCTCATTAAGTTTATAAGTTTTTAATTTAGTTTACAACTAACTTTTGTGTTTGAATTTCACCATCTTTGCTGAGAATTCTTAAGATATATACTCCCTGTGTAAGTCTATCTGTCTCAATAACAGAAGCGCTGGCTGAAATCAGCACCCTGCCGCTCAGATCAAGTACTTCAAACTGTTCGTCTTCAGAACCGAGATAAACCTGTTCGCCTAGTTTAACAGGATTTGGATAAATATTAATACGGTTGGGGAGACGTAAATCACTGATACCTACCACCTGGTTGAATGTTATGTTATCGAAATAAATAACATTGTCCTGGATTCTTCCTGCCATATCAAAATCAGGGAAGACAACAATCTGATCATACATACCTTCGGAAGCCGGAGGATTCGGAAAACTGGAAAAATCAAAACTAAGCTCTTCCCATTGGTTGGTCAGGGTGTTGGCTATTTTGATTTCGGGTTGTGCCCAACCGGTGGCAGCTACCAACTTGATTCCTACATCGCTGATTACAGGTTTCCATACCATAATCTTGATAATGGAATTCGTGTTATTCAGCACAAATGGTCCGAGGTCGCTATCTCCATGGGCCGATTCAACGCCCGCCCAGGGATTTCCTGCTTGCAAAGCCGTAAATTTCGCAACTGTGGCAGAAGTATTGTTTCCTGTCTGATCCGGATTTGGAATGATTTGCAATGGTGGATTGGTGTTGTTTTCAAAAACTGTCCATGTCCAATTGGCTCCATATCCACCGGATTCAAAATCAATAGGATTCCTTGGAGTGACTCCGGGCCCTGAACCGGATTTGTAAAAGTAGAGATTGTCAAGGTAAATGGTTTGCGAACCATTTCCACCAGCAAATTTAAGTTGGATGAGATCGGCCATGTCTACATTCGTAAATGCCGATAAGGGAATGTCGTAACTCACCCATTGACTTGGTGTAATGGGCAATACATAAGCAGTTTCAACAGGTCCGGTGCTGATGCAGTAGATTTCAACAAGTGTCGCATCTGCTGTCCACATATCAAGGTGTAGAGTTTCCATTGCTGTTACATCTAACGCATTGGCAAACTGGGTACCCTGGTAGTTGAAATTAGCATATTTCATAGTTTCATTACCTTGGATCAGGGGGAAACTTACAATTGTTGATTGCCCCCAGCCTGGATTAAAATCGGTTCCGGAAACATTGGTGTATGCATGGCTGAAAATTGAAATCACATCACCGGGATCACGAGCCGGAGGTGTTGGGGCTGCAACGGTTGGTTCATCAGGTGAAGTTCCGGCTGGATTAAATGAAATGTTATCGAAATAACATACATTGTCCTGGGTTCTGCCCGATAAATCAAAATCCGGGAATATTACGATCTGATCATATTGTCCCTCTGAGCCAGGAGGATTTGGATAAGCAGAAAAATTAAAGGTAAGCTCTTCCCACTGGTTAACCAATGTGTTGGCAACTTTTATTTCTGGTTGAGCCCATCCGGAGGCTGCAACCAACTTGATTCCAACATCGCTGATTACAGGTTTCCAAACCATGATCTTGATAAGGGAATTTGTAGCGTCCAACACAAATGGGCCAAGATCGTCATTGCCATGTGCTGATTCGCAACCCGCCCAGGGTTGTCCAATTTGCAATGCAGTAAATTTGGCAACTGTTGCCGAAGTGTTAATTCCGGCTGGATTTGGATTTGCAATGATTTCAACCGGAGGATTGGTGGCGTTTTCAAAAACAGTCCATGTCCAATCGGCTCCCTGACCACCCGGTTCGAAATTGATGGGTGCATTTTGAGCGAAACTTACTGATGCAGATAGCATCAAAAAAATAATTGTAAACTTTTTCATAATGATTGAATTAGTAGTTAATAAATATTTGAATTTTTTGCCTACTCCTTTCAATAGACATTTTATTGTTTTTATATTGGAAGCAAATGCTTGATAGCTAGTTTTTGTGTTCGGTCAATTTTAAACAAACCCCAATGTTTTTCAGGCTCCAGGGGTTCAGGAGAACCTTTCCATGTTTCATCGAAGGCTTCAAAGAAAAAGGTTGGGATACCTTCTTTCTCCGTCCAATCCATCAACATTTCAAAGTACATCTTCTGGTATTCTTCATTAACATTTTCGGGATGGATGCCTCTTCCGTTTGAACTGGTTGCCCAACCTGCCTCAGTAATCACCACCGGTTTATCGGGGTACTTTTTTACTACTGAGTAATAATTTTCCTTTGTGTAATCCAGTGCATCATTAATGTGCTTGTATTCCCAAACCGGATAAGTATGTATAGAAATGAAATCTACTTCTGCTGCTACTTTTCCAAGTTTTACGAGCCAGGCAACATAATTCTCACAAAATGTAACAGGCTGCTGAATTTTTCCTTTTACTTGTTTTACAAAATTAAGAACTTTTCTTTCTGGAACGAAATGGTCAGTCCACTCCACACATGCCTCATTTCCGACTGACGCAGAAAAAATTAAATCCGGGTATTGATTTGCGAGTTCAATCAGCCTGTTGATGCTGTTTTGGTTGTGAACCCTGTTTAATTCCAGTCGTTCCTCTGAATAGACGCCGCCATTCCAGGGGCAATTAAAGTTGTTCATTTCAGCGCCAATATAGGCTCCCAACATCAGCCGGAAATCCAGCTTTTCTTTGTTGATCACATCCAGTACAGTTTCAGCATGCTGATCGCAGTCAAAAAGGCGTAAATACTTCCAGTGCCCATGAAGGAGTAACAAATCTTCCTTTACTTGCTCATAGGACGGATAAATTCCGCCAGGATGCTGGCCCTGCCTGAAACCTGAATAACAAATTGCCCTTCCGGGATCAATTTTCAATTTTTGAAAAGCTTTCATTGGCATATTTTAATTTCTCATAGCGATCCCAAACTCCCCAATAAGCGCCAACCTCTCCTTCATTTCCAATTTTCCACGATTCATCAAATGAGGAAAAATAGAACACTTCAATATTTTCATCAATCGCCCATAACTGGGTGTTGATGAAATATTTAATGGCATTCAGTTGAGTTGGGATTGAACTACCAAGGCTCTCACCTTTACTTGGCCAACCTGTTTCGGTGATGATGACCTTTTTGCCTTTTCCGGCCAGTGTAGCTTGATGAAACATTTGCCTCATGTGCTCCAACGAATATTTGAAATCGGTACCTTCCCAGAAAGGATAGCAATTGCTTAAAATCACATCGCAGGCATCGGCCAAAGCTGGACGCTGGGCAAATTCATAGTAAGCATCAACATAACCTACCGGGATTTCGGGGATTTCTTTTTTTACCCTATGGATGTAATCCAGCAATTCTTCTTCTGATAGATCATGCCGGTACAGCACTTCATTGCCAACAGCGGCTATATCAACAAAACCATCTTTGGCCAGTTGAATCAGATTCTCGATTTCCTGTTGGTTTTTATCCTCTTCTTTTCCCAGCCAGGCGCCTACCAGTGTTTTGATCCCAAATTCTTTGGCAATCCTGGGAATCTTTTCATTTCCCTCGATGCATGAGAATGAACGGATCCACTTGGTGTAGGGCTGCAGAATTTTCATCCTGCGTCTTATCTGTTCTTCCGGGATTATATCTCCGGGTTTCTGGCCGTCTTCGTAAAGACTGAAGCAGAAGCCATGCACACCACCGTAAAGGATCTCAAGGAATAAATCCCTGACCTCATCACCGGTTTTATCATCAAAAAAGCTTTCTTTCGGAATCAACCCGGATTCCCTGAATTTCAAATACCTTTCTGCTCTGTACGACATATTCGTTAATTGTTGAATTTATGATTATCTAAGTATTACAACTCTCCTCTTCTTTTCACCAACTCATCTTTGATACCTCTTGCCTTTTCTTCGGTCATATCATATTTCCACATTACTATAATGGCAAGCCCGGCGGTGAATGCCGGAACAATAATATCAGCGAGTCTGAGGTTGGTGATGGTATCGGCTGTTTGTTGTGCAGCATTTTGGTCAAAGCCAACCAGCTTGAGAACCAGACCACCCAATACAAGTGCCAGGCCCTGGCCCAACTTCACCATCCACCAGTAAATAGCACCAAATGTTCCTTCTTTTCTTGGCATTCCATTAGTAAGCTCATCCAGATCGCAAACATCTGCGGTCATGCTCATCATCAGGGTAAAAAGGCCGCCAATACCAAACACCATCAAAGGAATGGGCATGAAGATCATCCATGGGTTTTCAGGATTGAAGCCCCACCATTTCAGGGCATAACCTACCATCGAGATGGCTGTTGAAATTATAAATGCATTTCTTTTACCCCAGCGGTTCGACATCCATGTGATAAGCGGGATGATCAAAAAGGCAGTTGTTACAGCGCTGATTGTTGAGAACCATGCCGGCCATGTTCCTGCCAGGCCGTAATCGCCCTTGAACATATAAAAAACAATGATGAAGTAGCTGAATGATGCCACCATCTGGAATCCGTTGAAGACCAAAAATGTTGCTCCGCAAAGCTTCACAAAAGGAGCATTCCTGAACACCTGCTTCATTCCCTTCAACAAGCCCTTGAAATTCCGGGCAATATTTTTTAAGGTAAGATCGTCGCGGTTTGTCAGGTTGGCCTGGTCAATTTCTTTGCAGAATAAAGCCGGCATTAAACCGAGGATCATGCAGGCGGCTCCGACAATGACCGAAAGCCTTCGTACACCTATTGCCTGGGTTTCAAATAAATCAGGATTAGCGATCAATACCCAAAACCAGGGAACGATCATCCAGGCTACTTGCCCAAGGGTTTGTGAAAAACCCATCAAACGGGTTCTTTCATTGTAATCAAAGGTCATTTCATAGCCCAATCCAATGAGCGGGGTGGAAAACATGGTGTTGCCAATCAGGTATATCATTGAAAAAATCAGGAAATACCAGAAATTGTATAGCTGTGAATTGTCCGGATAGAGTTGCCATAAAACGGCAAACAAAATACCGCTGAGAATAGCTCCGATAAAAATATATGGTTTCCTGCGACCAAATCTCGATTTGGTATTATCCGAAATATAGCCCATGATAGGGTCAGTAATGGCATCAAAAAATCGCGGCAAACCGCCAAGCAAACCGGCCAGGAAGGGATCCATTCCAAAGGCCGTTAGCAAAAAGAAAGCGAAAACGCCTAAAGAACCTGGTAGTAAGTTGTTGACTAAGTGGCCAGCCCCAAAGGCGGCTTTTTGTCCCAATGGGACTTTGTCTTTTAAGGGTGTAGCGTAAGCTGACATGGCTAGTAGTTTTCGTGAGTAAATAATGGCTGGTTTATTTTTGTGATCCCGGAATTAAAATAGTTTGAACTGCTTTTCCGCTGATGGCAAAATCCATTGATTTTTCCTGCAGCGATAGTTTAATTCCTTTTTCTTCTTCGTTAGGATTAAAAATGACGACCGCAATACTGCCATCAGGATTCTGAGCGGCAGTTACCATCAGGTCTTCATCCGGATTTTCGAACCCAATCCTGACGGCGCCTGGTCTTATAAACCTGCTGAAATGTGCCAGTGTGTAATACAAGGGCGTGAAATACACTTCATCCTGATCAGGGTCCACAATCACAGGGGCTACGCACCAATTGTTGGCCCAATTGGGGCCACCCTGCCTGTTAAGTACCATGTTCCAGTCAACCCAGCCATCAACCCAATTGTTGAGGCATCCGATTATATCGCGGGCATACCTGAATACAGGTACATACTTTGGGTGGCGGTATTTGTGTTGTTCCGGTGCCCAGTCCCAGCCCCAGTCGGTAGCTTCTTTGGACCAGTACCAGGCATCGTCCTGCCATTTGGGAACTTCAGCATCCACACAAGCTTCGGTGTTTATCAGGTGTTTGTCAGGAGCTTTTTGATGAGCATACTGCAGCGCATCAGGAAAGAAATCATAAGTACTGGCATACCAATGTACGGCAGTGCCATCGTAGAAATCCCGTGCTATTTCATCGTCATACATCACATCCACCCACTTTATCATTTCATCATCGCGGTTCTGATCGAAACCGAAGATCTTTACCTCTTGCCCGTCAGCCCTGAGTTTTGGGCCTAAATGGTTTATCACAAAATCATTTTGCTCCTGAGGTGTAAAATGCATGCTTTCCCAATTGCTGTCGTTGCCCAGGGGTTCGTTCTCAACCGTAATAGCCCAGATTTCAATGCCTTGTGTGCGGTAGGCATCAAGGTATTTGGAGAAAAACAAAGCCCAGGTGTCGTAATATTCAGGTAGTAATTTCCCACCCTTCCAGTCTTTGTTATCCTTCATCCAGGGCGGGGCAGACCAGGGTGATGAAATAATTTTGAACCCATCTTTTGAAATGGCCATGGCATCTTTGATCATGGGAATGATGTCGTCCATATCTTCCTCAATGGAGAAATGTTTTAGTTCCATATCATTTTCCACCGATGCATAAGAATAGTTGCCTAATGAAAAATCGCTTGAGTTCATATGGGTTCGGGTAAGCGAATACCTGGCGCCCGATTCGCCAAAATAGGCTTCAAGGATTATGTTGCGGTTTTCTAGACTCAACTGATTGAGCAGGTAGGCGGAAGCTTCAGTAAAGGAACCGCCAAATCCGGTGATGGTCTGGAATTTTTCGTCAGGTAATAGCGAGATTTCAGCTTTCGCTTCTGTTTCCGGGAATTCGGTCATTTTGGTGAGTTTGTTCCCGCTTTCGGAAGTTTCAAAAATATCTGCGTCCATTTTTTTCTGGCTCATACAACTGCTTATCAGGATTAGTAAGAGAAAAAGTACTGCCGGGATTTTAAAGTTTATTTTCATCGTGTTTTAGTTTTGTGTTTTGCGCGCCTGAATTTCTATGTCGGTTGGTGGAACCTTCACGGTTTTCATCATCGCTTGCTTGTCGCCGTTAAATGTTTTGGTGATGGGCTGCCCATCGCGGGTCAAACCTTCGAATATTCCGGCATCTACCAAATCCCACAAAGCATATTTTGCTTGTGCCTGCAGGTTGATCAGCCCAAAATGATTTTCCGAACCCAGGGGATTGGCGGCATCCTTCCATTGTTCGTCAAAACCAATGAAATAGAAACAAGTAATACCCGCTTTATCCGTCCATTCGCGTGTGAGCTGGTGATACAGAGCTGATTTATACTCATCTGTTGCCCGGGAACCTTCATCGCCATAATGCTCATTGGATTGTGTTGACCAGCCGGTTTCGCCGATATGCACCGGTTTGTTTATGCCAAGACTTTGCATATAGTCCACTACACTTTGGTATTGAGTTTTAGCGTAATCATGCGCACGCTGCATGGCTGCATGGGTTTTTTCCAGATCCGGAAGATTTTCTTCTTCGTCCCGCACTCCCCAGAAATCAGGATTGTAATGCGTATCGTGCATGGGATAGGTGTGCATGGAGATAAAGTCCACCGCCTTGATGAGTTCTTTGAGGTCTTCATTATGGTACTCGCTGCCGCCACCGCCCCAGGATGCAAAATTGTCGGAGCTTGTGATCCACAGAGTTTCCGGCAAGTCGCCAGCTTTTTTCAGTTCCTGCAAATGATTCACCCATTTCAGTATGATACCGGGTTCAACATAATAATTCCAGGCCCAGTGCACCATGGCCTCGTTGCCTACCGCAATGATTTTAACGATGTCAGGATATTTCTTTGCCAACTCAACAGCGCGGGCAATTTCGCCGGCATTCTCTTCGCTTTCTTCATGACGGATACGATCCGGCAGATCGGTAAAGGCGTTTTTGCAATCAATCCAGACGCCCAGCATCAGATACATCTCAAATTCAGGGTCTTGCTGCTTAAGTTGGCTGATTGCATCCAGCAGATTGGCTGTTTCATCATAATACACATTATAGGTTCGCAAAAGCTTAATTCCCAGCGCTGACAAAATTTTCATGTCTTCTTTTAGCTGAGGAATAGTGGGCTGAATGTCCCTGGTGATCTCACGATAACCACCATAAGAAATTGCCTGGTACCCGGGATTACCTAATATCTCAGCTGCCGTTTTACCTGTGTGATCCGGGCTTTGAGTGCAGGAGATCACCAGCAGAGCTGCTAATAGTGAAATCAGAAAGGGTAAAATTCTTTTCATATTGTATTTCTCGTTTTGTTGGTTCGTCCGGAATAAGTAATAACATAAATTGATTACAGTTGCTTTGACACTGTCAGCTTGCTTTTTTATAAACTCTTACATAATCAATTATCATTTTTTGCGGGAAAGGTGTTTGTGGAAGCGGAAATCCAACATAATTACCTCCAACTGCCACATTCAGGAGAATAAAGAAAGGCTGGTCATACACCCATTCACCTGGTACATCATCTGGTGTGATGCGTTGATACAAATAATCATTTACGAAAAAGTCTATTTTATTTTCATCCCATTCAATGGCGAAAATGTTGAAGTCGGTATCAAAGCGAGCATTGTTCAACGTGTAATTCTTTGTTACCGGATTCCCACCTGAATATCCAGGACCGTGAATAGTACCATGAACGATATGAGGCTGCTGCCCCCTGAGTTCCATGATGTCTATTTCACCACATTGGGGCCAGCCAACGGTTTCAATGTTGTTGCCAAGCATCCAGAATGCAGGCCACAAACCAGGGCCATAGGGGGTTTTCAACCTGGCTTCAAAACGGCCATATTGTTGCGAAAACAAACCTTGTGTTTTAATTCTGGCCGATGTAAAACTGTTGCCACTTTTTATTGCTGTGATTACAAGTTTGCCTTCACCATCAAGCGATACGTTGGCCGGATCGTTGGTATAATTCTGCAATTCCTGGTTCCCCCAGCCATCTTGCCCGGTTCCCAGATCAAAACCCCATTTAGAGGCATCGGGCAATTCTCCGGCAGTGCCGTTAAAATCATCGCTCCAAACGAGTTCCCACTTGCGTTCGTCCAGTTTCTGAAAATCGTCGCGTTCGCAGCTTGGGAATGCAAGAAATGAAAGGAGCAGTAGATAACTGAATTGCATTTTCCTGAATTTATTTATCGTATTCATATCTTCTATTTTAAATTTACAACTTAGAGCCTGACATTTTAATTCTTACGGAAATAAATATTGTCTAACCAGATGTCGCCGTTACCGTCGAACTTAAGTTGAATTACATCACTCAAATTGACTGGTGCGAAGGCTGACATTGGAATATCAATACTTGCCCAGCCTGTGGTTGGAACCGTTAATGAAAATTCTTTTTCCACTGGCCCCGGGCTGATGAGCCACACTTTAAGTAGCGTGGAATTAGCCGTCCAGAAATCCAGATGTAAAAAATTCATCGCTGAAACATTCTGACTGCTTCCCAATTGAATTCCCTGGTAATTGAGGCCGGCAAATTTTAATGTGTTGTTTCCCTGAATTTGTACTTCAGAAACTACTGTTAGTTGACCCCAATCGGGATAATCCGTTCCGGGAAGGACCTCGTAAGAATCACTATAAATTGCAATCACATTGGCAGCAGGATGTGTGGGTGTGGGCGCCTGGGTCTCAGGTTCTTCAAGCGGGGGAGGCGGAGTGCCGTCGTTGTAGAACAGGATATTATCAGCATAGAAGTTCGAAATATTGCCACTTTCATTCACAAAGATGATTTGCATGAGGGCTGCTCTGCTATTCAACCCGGCAATGTCCTCGAATGGCATGTCAATTCTTACCCATTGCTGCGACATTGAAACTGGAATGTCCTTAAAGAAAGCACCCGTTCCGCCACCCGCATCATCTACTATCTCAAATTTCATTTTTGCATTTGCCGATAGTTGGTTCGGTATAAAGATGTCCATGTACAAATGTGTCATAGAAGTAGCATCAATTGTAGGAGCGCTAAACTCGATACCTACAAAATTGAAATCGGTGTAATGGAGGATATGGTCACCGCCTACTTCAAAGTCAGCAGAAAGTGTAGTTTGGTATGGTGCCCAATAACCATTGTAGTATTCCACCGGTACGTTAGGATAAATATCACTGAATATTGAAATAACATTTGAAGGATCTAAAGTGGGAACCGGAGCATTTTCAAAAGCGCCTTCCGATTGAACCATGAGCGAACCTTCGGCAATAACATCCCTAACACTTGCTGTGATTTCAGCATTTCCGGGGCCTCCGGTAACCATTACTCTCCCTGTTGCATCAACCTTTGCAATGGTTGTATCGGAAGATGTGAACTCAAAATATGCTGGTGTAATATTCACTGCCTGGTTTATCCCGTTTGGCAAATTAAAAATTGAAGTCAGGCCACCAATTGCTTTTTCGACTCCAATAAAAGCAGTCTCGGTCTGATCCTCACCATTCAGAATGGTAAACTGAGGATGCGCAATGGTTCCAGGATTTTCGAATTTCAACTCATCAATCCAGAAAGAAAAACCTTTGCCCTCAATAGGAGCAACAGAGTAGAAAAACATGCCTCGCTCATTTGTGAGCCGTGAGGGATCAGGAACTGGAATGTAATATTTCTGCCAGGCGGTACTTATGGCCAGGTCCGAAATCGAAGTCTGATATTTTGACGCTCCGAGATCGTTCCCAAAACCAACAACATTAAGTATGGCTGATTGTGAAGCTTTGGCCCAGAATGTCAAGGCAGTGAAGCCTGACAAATCCCTGCCCGATTCCGTAAAAAACACTCCGCCGGCGTATAATCCATTGGGGTCGTTGGCATTGGGCACATCAAATCTCATAGAAGCGGAAGAATTGTTGTAGGTTACTTTGTTGTCAACATCAAAAGCTGTGGGAATCGAGCCTCCAAAAGCTGCATAATTCAAGCCTGCGCTGAAATCGTCAATAAACACCAACGGATTGGTAGAATTGGTAACCGGAGATAAATCTTCGAGATCGCGCTCGCAGCCCATCAAAAGCAATGCAAGCATCCCAATGGGGATATAATTTAGAAAACGAATAAGAATATTTGTGTTCATATTGTTAAGATTTTTTATTTACCAATATTTATGATCACGTAAGTTCTGATTTCCCATTCGTTACCATTGTCAAAACCAATGGCCATAGGATCAGGAACCCGGTTTCCGGCAGCATCCACTGTCCAGGTTGGAGCATAGCGAGGGGAATATTTATCGAGTGTACGATAGGTTGCCCGGATACCGATGCTGGTTGCCGGCAGCGCGAACCAATCGGGTTTTCCCAATGAAGTTGAGATGTCAGCCATAAGTTGCAGCGGGAAAGTTAAATTATAATCGCGGTGATAATCATACGGACCCCAGTCGTTGATCCTGGCAAATGAAGTGAGTTTAATATTTTTAAAGATCATCCTTAAATCCACGCCATAACGGCTGATGGTGCGGTCGTCGCTACCGTTGGCCTGTGCATCGCCGGCATACAAATTGGCAATAAGCCCAAAATCTTTGGTTGGTTTGGAAACCAGCCTTGCGTGAACCTCCCACAAATCTTTTGCCGGTGGCGCACCCGGGAAAGCAAATGGTGTGCGCCCATCAGGCAGAATGCCGATGGCAGCATCCTGGGTAGTGGGCAAATGACGATATACGAAGCCCAGGCTAACAGCTAATTCTGCATCCTCGCTTTTATCGCTGTCCCAGTTATACATCCATGAACCGGGAGTCGGGTCGTAGGTAAATAGAATTTCAGCAGCCAGTTGTTCCCTGTTGGCTCTTACCACGAAGGGGTCATCAAGAATATTTCTTGGTCTTCCGGGAGATGCAACTGCTGCCGGAATTGGGCCTTCAATTGGCTTTTGCCATAGAAAATTTGGTCCAATCTGCAGATCACCAATCATGTAGGTGAATCCGGAAAGAACATTATACTGGTTGCCGCTGCCGCTATCTTTCAATCTCCATCCGGTAAAAGTAAGGGTTTGATCAACGCCGCCTTGCGCAACCAGCCCCATAATAGCAGATTGTCCGTACCAATTGAACCTGCCGCTGGCATAGCTAAGTTTGATTTTACCACCAAAATTATCTTCCGGCTTAATTTCATCTTTGTAAACACTATAGTTACCCTCTTCTCCTCTCACCACCTGAAATTCTCTTCCCTGGAGTGGCTGTCCTGCCCAGATACCTCCTAAATCAACTTCAAACTTTCCAAACTCTCTGTTCATATGCAGTGTCAGCCTCCTGGTTTTGGGTTGCGGGATCGCAAAAGAACTTTCAGTGAGTCCTAATTGATCGAGGTCTTCATGGAAAATACCGGTGAAAGTATTGTTTCCGAATTTCTTGTTATACTTGAGTAAAACTGCCGGGTTGGCTCCCCACCACAGTTGAGGGCCAAAAGCCAGGGTGAAATTTTTAAATTGCCTTTTGCCTTCCACCTCCATACCAAAAGGTGCGATACCGTTATAAATGTCAATCTGAGGGCCATAATTGGCTTCGGGGTACAAGCCGAAGAAATCTCCTTCATAGCCCCAGTGATAATGACCGGTTCGATAAAAGCCTTTTGCATTAAACCATTTGTGGTTCCAATCGTAACTGGCCTGGTAAACCTGCACCCTGTTTAACGATTCTAAACTCACATTGCCATTATCTCCGCCTAATTCTACGCGTCGGCCTCGGTTTTCATAAAAAATCTCATCTATCGGGTTTTGTGCTACATTTCCCAATGCGTTTATCTCAACATTGGCACTGAAGTTGGGCGCCGGATTGGCCTGAACGCCGATAAAAAATGACTGCATGTGATCAAAACCCAGCTGATCGGGATATTTATTACTGCCAGGGATGGGATCATCAGGAGTGGTAATTAAACTGCCACCTGTGTTAAAAGTTGTTAGTTCTGCACCCAACCGGCTAAGGCTGATTTTTTTAAGCTTTTCGCCTTCGAGGGCTGCCTTATCCCCCCTGGCTTTTAAAGCGGCATCAACAATGCGAATGCCATCAAAATGTTGCTGAATGGTTCTTAATGAAGTACCCGATGCATATGGATCAAACTGATGGACCTCTTTTAAGGAATAATATGAAGCCCTGGGAAATAATTGATAGAATCCCGCTTCATCAGTGGGCCCTTTGGCGCAAATACCAAACCACTCCTCATTCATGTTGTTTTCGCCTGGAGCGTAGTCGAACAAATATCCGCCATTTGCCCAGGAAGCATTGGTGTTATGTACATCCAGGTCCTTGGTCTGGCCATATTTCCACCAACCATCACTGAATTGAAAAGTAAAGCCACCAATTGAATTACCCGCTTTTCCGAGGCCGGCAGCGTTTTCATAAATCTCTCTCCAGTTGGCTACATTATAAATTGCTTGTTCACGCTGGGCTTCCTCCTTAGTGATGGCATTGAATGCATCCGAACCAAACTCAGTTAATAATAGTGGTTTATCATAATCTCTTTTGGCCTTATCGAATAAATCAGTAAATGAAATACCGCGATAAACATTGATCCCGAAAATATCCACATCCTTACATTCCTCAGCGATAATATCAAGGAATAGCAGGTCGCCGTTACACAACGATACCGGATGGTTCGGATCAATGGATTTCATTGCTAATGAAGCCTCATTGAATAATTTGTACATGTGGCGGGCTCTGTGGGTAGATTCCCTGTCTTTCATAGGAATATCTTCCGTTTCAGCGCCTCCCCAGAAAAGCCCGTAGTTGTTTTCATTGCCCAACAGATACAACAGCAAACCAGGAGTATCTTTGTATTCCTCTGCCAGTTCTTTTACCTCCCTTAACAGAAGTTCTCTTGCCCTTGGGTCAGAATATTCCGTATTTCCAACCCAGGCTCCATCCAGTGTGAGCCCGTATCGTCCAAATGAATGGTTGAGCATGGTATGGATACCATAGGTTTCGTAAATGTAAGTGATCCATTTGGGCTGGATGCCTGTGTAAACGCGAATGGTGTTCACACCCATGTTTTGTAGCAATGACATTTCATCATCAAGCGCCTTTTTTATGAAATCGTCAGGCTGATTCCACAAACTATAAGCGTAATTGGTTCCAATCGGGAAATAGTCCCAGTTCATACCATTTACCATGAAAGCCTCCCCATTAACATGGAGCCTCCATCCATCTGCTTTTTTTTCCACATCCACCCTGCCAGCTTGCCCAAAAAGGGAAATGGAGAAGCTCAGGATAATTTGCAACAGGACGATTTGTTTCATAAGAATATATGTTAAGTTAATAGTGCATCAGACCCAGGCTCAAAGTGTAGAGCAAATGTATATAAGAGATTGGCTAAACCACTTATATACATTTTATGTACTGAGGAAAGACAATTAACTGCTGGCTATAAAAACTATCTGCAACTATTTAATTATCAGTGTTATTTTAATTCTTTTTTCGCCTGACTAGTATAACTGAGCCTGTTGCTGTATATATTATATTAATAGACTATGTTTTGTAATTCTTAAAACTATTTCTATTTAAACCATCAATACTGTAAAAACTACATCTTTATGATTCTTCCCTTCGTTTTTCCAAATCATTTTGCATCAGCATGCAGGTTTTATGATCAATTGCATAGAAGTAAAGAAGTATGGCGCAGGACATATAAAGAACCCCCGGGAAAACTGATATCATCAGTTTTATTCCGTTGAGCGAAGTTGCAGTCTGCTCAATATTCGGCACAAACCTGAAAAGTGCAAGCATCCATCCTGCAAGTGCGCCGCCAATTCCCCACCCTGCTTTCTGGGCAAAAGTGGCAGCCGAGAACACAAGCCCGGTGGCACGTCGGCCAAATTTCCATTCAGAAAAGTCGGCGGTATCGGCAAGCATGGTCCATAGCAAAGGCACCGCAGGTGCGTAAGTGAATTTAGCGAGGATGTTTAGAATGTAAATGCTGTAAATGTTGTTGTTACCTGGGATGTAAAGCAGGATGAAAAACAAACCTGATATCAGCGAACTGGCAACATATACGTTTCGTTTTCCGAACCGCTTTGCTAAAGGTTTTGACAATGGTATACCAAGGATCAGAGCAATGGTTCCTATTATATTGAACAGTTGTACGCTTTCCTCTTTGCCGATATAGTATTTGAAGTAATAGGCAATGGAAAGGTTTTGCATAGCAAACATGATAAAAGAAATGATGCCCACAAAAAACAGAATCACCCATGGTCGGTTCCGAAACAAATTGCGGATGTCTTCCTTCAGATTTTTCTGTTGAGTCGGAGGCGGTTTCACCCTTTCGCGGGTGGTTTTAAATGTGATCATGAATAGTATAAAACTGATTACCGCAAAAAGTATCAGGGTGTATTGATAACCTTTGGCATTATCGCCTTTGCCAAAATAATTGGCAAGGTAAAGCGCTGTACCTGTCACGATAAACTGCCCGATAAAGGCAAAAATAAATCGGTAAGAATTCAGTCCCGCCCGTTCATAGGAATCGGCGGTCATCACAGCGCCCAGGGAGGAGTAGGGCAGGTTGATGGCTGTGAAAACGGTCATCAGCAGGAAGTATGTAACTCCTGCATAAATTACTTTTCCGGTTGGGCCAAAATCCGGTGTAGTAAATGTGAGAACCGCCAACACGCTGTATGGCAGTGCCATCCAAAGCAGGTAGGGCCTGAATTTCCCCCAACGGGTGTTGGTGCGATCGGCAATTACACCCATCAACGGATCGCTGATCATATCCCAAACACGGGCTATCAGCATAATGGTGCCGGCTGCTGCTGCAGAAATCCCGAAAGTATCGGTATAAAAAATCAATATCCAGAAACCCACCATGTCCCACACAAAATGCGAGGCGGTATCGCCCAGGCCATACCCTACTTTTTCCTTAATAGATAGTTTTGTGACGATTTTATTCATGGATCTCTGTGTTTATCGTTTTTGGCATGGGTAGAGACGCCATGCATGGCGTCTCTACGCTGATGCAACTTAAACCGAAACCAACAACCGGTCAATTTCACCATTTCGGCTAAAAATCAGGGTGCTGATCCGGTGGTTCAATACCCGTCCGGGGATTTCCTCGGTGCTTCCATCAGCATAATAAACACTGATCTTTTTCTTGCCGCTGAAATCCAGTATAATGGGTGTCAGGCAGAATGTAAATCCCATTTGTCCTTTTTCGAGTGATATCTGCCTTGGTTCACCCGTTATTGAAATAAACTCAAACACCTGGCTCTCTTTAAGAATTTCGTCTTCGTTTACCAAAGCCGGTTCGAACACAATATTGCCGTTAACAACCGTAATTGCCATTTCACCAAACCTTGCAATTACATCTTCCTTTACCTGGCCTGTCAGACCCGGTTGTTTGGCACCTGCATTGGCAGGCGTATGGGAGTGAGCGTCGGTAGGGAAAGCGCCATACAATTCAGGATTTTTGTAAAGCCCGATCCCTGCTTTGATCTCATAATAGTGCTCCTTTAATTGACCGGTAATAGCTGAAGGGGCGCCTTCGGCCACCGCCTTGAAGAAACATTCTTGCGTGGCCAGCAGCAGTTTTGAAACCATGTGCCAGTATATAGAACCCAGGCCTTCGTACCCGAAAAAGGTTCCTGAACGCCCGGTAAACGACTGATGGTCGAATACTTCTTCATAAATAGAAAGTATGGTATCCTTTTCTTCCTCAACAATCTGGCTGTAGCTTCCAACCTTTAGTTCGCCCAGGGCTTTTTCCAGCATGTCAGCATTTCGGAATGCGCTGTTAAAATGATACTCACCCAGAGCATCCTGCTGAATGATAGTAGTGTTTTTATCGGCAAGTAATTTTTTCAGCAAAGTTGATTTTTCGACCAATTCTTCGGGAACCCAGTTTTTCTCTGTAAAGCCTGGTAAAATCCTGTCGGGATAAAGCATGTAGCTGTACTGATCTTGCCTGTACATACTGCTTTTTTTCAGGGCATGAAGCAACTCCAGGCTTTCCTCGCTGCTTAGGTAACCCGAACTCAGCACTGCTACCTGTCCTTCAAGCATCTCATATAGGTGACGGATCCGTATGCCATCAGGCTTCAAAGCAATCAGGTTGTAAGCATGATACAACGCATCTTTTCGCTTATTAGCCCTGATGGAGTGATCAATGTACTTCAGGCAAAGCTTGAAAAATGCAACCAGGTTTTTCACCTGTAGCTGGCGTTTTACGCCTGAGAATGAATATTTATAAATTTCGTCGCGGTATTTGGCATGTGCTTTACCAAGAAAATCGGCAAAACGGAGCCGGTCAGCATCGGACATTCTACACTTGAGCAATGCAGCATTTTCATCCAGGAATTTGTGAATGCTTTCAAGCAAAGTGGCCACTTCTTCCGAAATTCTCACGCTACTGAAAGAGACGCCGCTGAACTTATTATCCCAGAAATGCAGGAATCTGCGCATGTAATACAAAGTAACCATAGAGGTTCCATTGCCTACCAGGGCGTTGTTGGCGTCGTTCCATTCGGGACGCTGTGTGTTGAGCCAAATACCGGCTTCCGGAATAAAGTTGCTGAGTTTAGAAAGCAGGGCAACGAGGATTTTCTCTGTCAGGTTCACTTTGTAAATTTGTTCATCCTCTTTGCTTTTGAGCATGCAGGCATCGGCGCCAAGGTAGGCAGCCTCTGTTTTGATTTTCTTATCCAATTCAAAATCGAAAACAACGGTGTCCTTTGGGTTCAGTACAATATCTTCATAAGATTTGATGCGGTATGGCACATTGGCGTAGGTATAAATATTGCTGGTAAGCAGGTGTTCGATTTTGCCGGGATGGAAGTTGAAAGAAAGTTCAAGCAATTTTTGCAGGTAAATGATCTGGTGGTCACCCCAGTAACCGATATACGCCCAGGGGTCATTGGGTTCGGGAACTTCCCAATCCATGCCGTCGCGCATGATGCGGTAAGGGTTGTAGCCGTCAATGGTTGAGGAATTGACGAATTTGGAGATAATGCCTTCGGTAAATTCAGGAAATGAATGGCAGAGAGCTTCCCAATTCTGGAAGATGTCACGCCAGTTGCCTTCGTAATAATATTTTACCGAACCGTCAGGGTTTTTGGTTTCGATGGAGAACCTGTTCCATGGCCTGCTGGGATCGCCATGTCGGCGACTGAAGGTCAGGGGCAGGTATTCGCCGGTGATTCGAATCAGGTCGGAATCGTTGGTTTTTTCTGTGTGGCCAATCAGATCAGCATAAGAAATGTTGGCTGGGAGTTTGTCGAGCCAATGCTGGTATTCTTTACTCAGCAAGCGGTTGATCTGCCATAGGTAGCGCTTGAAATCTGCCTTATCAATCATGTAATTATTGACAAAAACTCCACCCCTCATAATGTTGAAGAGCGTATTGGTGTAATGCCGGGCAGAGCACATTTCGGTGTTGGTTACCTGGAATCCATCTGAAAGGGATACCATGCGCCTGAGGTTTTCAGAGCCTTTTTCAATGTCGGCCAAGATGAGTTCAACCGGATTTTTAGTGTTGATAATGAACTGGTTCAGGTTCACAACATCGGTAGTACTCTGGTTAATTTCGGCGATGGTGAGCCATTTTTGTTTGTCATCTACTTTTAGGTTGAGCCGGGAATTGATAAAGTATGCTCCACGCGTTGCCCGGATATTTTCTTCAGTTTCTACAGCTTCACCCTGCAAAAATTTACTCAGCTGCTGATCTGAAATCAGGATATTGACCTTTTCTCCCAGGCCGGTTGACCAGACTGTAGTGGCAAAAAGGGCCTCGCTGGGTTCGGCACGGTCAACCGGGATAGCGCTGAGCATGAAAAGGCCCAGTGTGCTGTCTTCGGCTTTTTCATTCTTTTTGTAAGCATCCGCCAGGTTGCTGAATTCATTCTGAAAATGATATCCCACCCCGTAAGGAAGTATGTTCAATAAACCATCCAGCACATCAACAGTAAGTGGTTTGCCGGAGTTATTGATGAGGGTGGATTCTTTGACAAACCCGTATTTTTCGCTATTGTACCAGCCATATCTGAAACAGAGTCCAAGTGCAGAGTTGATCTCTTCGAAGATGATCTTGTTCCCATAAATATTTTTATAGATGTTGCGCGTGGCGTTGTAAAACCTCAGCGAATCATCAGTAAATGGTTCCCATAAAAATGTGTTACCTTCTTGTCTTACTAAGAAATATGAACGGCTGCCGGTTTTGCCTTTGTAGTCATGGATTTTGTCAACGGTATAATACGGAAACAGCGCATGCTCAGGGTTTTTGCGACCCGCTGTGAGTGAACCGTTGCTTGATATAAACATCCAATGGTCAGAATCGCTCACGATGCTGATAAAGAAATCGGGCATTTCCTGGTAGTTTTTTATCTGATAGAACTTTTCACCATCCATTTCTAAAAACTGACCCGAAACTCCTGACTTTTCAGTGATGATCTCATTGTTTCCGAGGAATATGGTTTGCTTTTTCATTTTTGTTAAAAGATTGAAAATTTGTGCTGGTTCTTATATACTGGTTCTACGTTATTGTCAGTGTCTTTATTAAACCACTGGCAAATTTTGTAACGAACTTGCGAATAACCCGATAGCAAAGCTAACTACCTATTTACTGCTAAACCAAATTTTCATATACGTCAAGGCTGCAGCATTACGATTTTTATACTACATCAAAAGCACATCAAACAAGCAATAAATGCTTGTATATCTGCTTATTGAAGGTGCTTAATGGCTGTTAAGTTGAACCTATGGCTTCACACAAAAAGGAATGTTGGCCGTTGCTGCGTTATTGTGCCCGTCGAAAACATAGACAAAAAGGCGATACTCGCTAGGTGTTGCAGGTGCAGTAATGGAGATTGTATTTTCCTTAGTATCCTGGCCAAAAATGGTTTCAGGCCGTGGTTCAAAATCGCCTCCATCGCTATGATTTTCACGAGGTACTTCGGCAAGCATCTCCCAACGGTAAGTGAGATTGTCGCCATCAGGATCGGTAGCATACACTTTGGCTTCAATTTGCTCTGAAGCAGTGAGATAAATATTGTCGTAAGCTGTTTGGCCATTTAACAGAAATTGTTGTAGTTGTGGCGCCCGATTTTCAGGCCATTCCCCGGTCCAAACATACTGCATAACATCCACTGATTCGGTTTTTTCGCCGCTTTCAAGGAACATGCCGTACCATGTGGGAGTGCGTTCCTGTTTCTGGCCCCATAAGAACACCGTTGAGCCTATGCAATGGTATGCATCGGAGGCGATTACTTTTTCATAACGTTCTTTGTAAGCCTTTGCCTTTACATGACTGTTTTCCTCGATGGGCTGTCCCCAGGCCGTGAGGGGAACTTCCCAATGGCCTGTTGCACCCCATTCGGTAACGGCATAAGCGCCCTGGTATCCGCTTTCGGCGATATAATCGGGAAGGTTAACAATGCTGCCATATAGTTGAATACTGAGAAAATCAAGTGAAGGGCAACTTTCAACCACAGCCCGGACATCATTTGCCCTGGCTCCCGCCAACATGGTTGTGGTGAGATGATTGGGATCCAACTCCTTGATCATTTCTGAAATCTCGTTCACGGCATCCCACACTTTTTGATTGGTGTAATGCAGGTTTAGTTCGTTTCCGATGCCCCATGCCAGCAAAGCGGGATGGTCCTTATACTTTAGTACCTCTTTCTTCACAGTTTCGAATTGTAGTTTTACAGCTTCCTTATCATCGTAGTCAAAACCATGCCTTTCCTTTGCTATATCAAGACCCATCAGCACCATTAATCCATTTGTTTGGGCTTCGTCCAGAATCTGTTGCCCGGTAAACCTATCGCTGCCAGTGCTCCATGTTCTGATCGTGTTTCCTCCATGACTGGCAACAGAATTAATATTATATCCTGATGAACCTGCCCCATTAATATAGAATGGCTCACCATCTACATAAACCTGGTAACCAAAAGATTCTTTTATCAGCTCAACTTTTACCGGAGCATTTTCTGTTGTTCCGGGTTCGCCATTGTAACAAGCAAACAATCCGGTAAGCGAGATAAAAAATATCAATAATTTAAATTCTATTTTCATCATTGCGTTTTTTGTGTTCTTCGTTTTCACTTGCACAACTTCTGAATCAGATTTTCACTTTTTTATCAAAATTCCCTCCAGCTCCTCAAGAGATTTATTTTTGGTTTCCGGAAGCGTGATAGCAATAATCACCAGTCCCACAGCGGCAAAAAGCCCGTAAATGAGGAAAGTGACCGAACTGCCAAAGGTGGCCAGTTCCCAGGGAAATACCAGTTGCACCAGGAAACTCACGCCTGAATTAATAAACCCGACAAAAGAAATAGCAATCCCACGAATATAATTAGGGAATATCTCAGAGAACAGCACCCACATAACGGGTCCCAATGAAATGGCAAAAGAGGCCACAAAGCCAATGATTCCTAACAAAATCAATAATGCATTCATTTGCGTAGCTGCTGCCATCAGGTCGGCTTCCACGCTTTTTGCTTCTTCCGGGCCAAAAGCCTGTCTGATCGCCTGTTTAAAAACTACATCAGTGTTAAAGGTTTTGCCTGCAAGAGTTTCAACATTTACACGGTCAATTTGGGCGGGTAAATTTTCAATGGATTCCTGGCTTAAAGAATAAGTAGCCTGATGAAAGCCCCACGACAATACAAACATGCTGATGGCTATGCCCGTTAATCCAACAATTAAGAGTATTTTTCGTCCGAACCGGTCAATAAACATGATGGCCAGGATAGTGAAGACAACATTGGTAAGCCCAACCAAAATAGCTTGTGAAAAAGATGCATCAGCACCAATTCCGGATTGCTCAAAAATCATCGGAGCATAAAAAAACACGGAATTAATTCCTGTTATTTGCTGTAGTACAGCCACAACAACACCGATAATTAATACGATACGAATGGCCGGTTTAAACAATGCTGACAATGGTACCTTCTTTTTTGGAGTTGCGGCAATAAAACTTGCTTTTACTGCTTCCAGATCTTTGAGTGCCTGATCCGCAGTGCTAACTTTTTTTAAAACATTCAACGCTTCACCTTCTCTGCCTCTCATAAGTAGCCAGCGCGGACTGCGGGGTACAATGAACAAAAAGCCGAAATACATCACGGCAGGCAGGGTTTCAAGGCCTAGCATCCAACGCCATTGATACTGGTCAATGCCCAAGGATTTTGCCCAGGCCAGATCACTCTGGCTCAGACGCAGGATCAGGTAATTGGTAAAAAATGCTATTGAAATGCCGAGCACAATGTTCAACTGATTCAATGATACGAGGCGGCCACGCAATTTCGGGGGTGCAATTTCAGCGATGTACATGGGTGCAATAATCAAAGCGGCGCCTACGCCAAATCCACCAATCATACGGGCAATGACAAGTGATATAAAATCAGGAGCCAATGCAGAAGCCAATGCTGAAAAAGCAAAAAATACCGCTGCCCACCTCAAAACATACCTTCGCCCATAAGTATTGCTTAGTGGGCCGGAAATCATCATAGCCAAAGTAGCTGTAAGAGTAAGAGAGCTTACAGCCCATCCCAATTGCAGTTTGCTCAGATTGAATTCTGGTTCAATAAACCGGATAACACCAGATATAACCGATGCATCAAATCCCATGAGGAAGCCGCCCAATGCCACAATAAGGGATATCTTAACTGTATATTTTTGCTCTTTGCTCATCTTGTTTTGTTATATCCGCAGGCAAGAAGATTGCTGTGACAATTCACTTGCCCCACTCAGTTAATGATATTTGATTAACATCAAGCTAATTACATTGGCGTGGTTTTTTGAATGGCCGCTGAATTGATTCAATTATTCCTGATAAACGCGTATCCAGTCCACCTGCATGGTTTGCGGAAATACTGTGGTTTCATCCGGCGATCCCGGCCAGTTTCCTCCCACAGCTATATTCAAGATCATAAAAAAGTTGTTTTTAAATGCATTAAAACCAGCAGGGCTTATATCTGCAGTAAAATATTCAATATCGCCAACATAGGCTCGTATTCCCTGAGAATTCCACCTTATACCGAAAATGTGGAAATTATCTGCAAAGATCCCGGAAGGCAGGGTGTGTGAAAGACCATAGTTAGCATGCTGACCATTGTTATTCCAGTGAATAGTAGCATGGCATGTATTTTCGCGATTTGCACCACCCACCATCTCCATGATGTCAATTTCGCCGCAAGTTGGCCAGCCTACCTGGTTAAAATTGGCACCCAGCATCCAGAAAGCCGGCCAGATACCCTGCCCGTAGGGAAGTTTAATACGGGCCTCTATTCTACCATACTTTACATCAAATTTGCCTTGTGTGGTGAGTCGTGCTGATGTGTAATTTCTACCGCCAAACTGTTCTTCCCGGGCAGTAATGGTTAGAACACCATCTCCCACATAGGCATTGTTTTCCCTATCAGTATAGTATTGCAGTTCATTGTTGCCCCATCCGGTGCCTCCAATCTCAGAATTCCATTTTGCCGGGTCAGGCAAGCCAGTGTAGTTGAATTCTTCAGCCCAGATCAGGTTAGGATCGTAGTTTGGGTCGTCCGATGCAATTGTTACAGATTTGGTAGTGGAAAATTCAATATTGTTGAGAAAAATCACCAAACTGATGTTGAAATTGCCTGCATAAGGGAAATAGGCTGTGTGTTCAGTCTGGTTCTGAAATTCTAAACCCCGGTATCTCCACTCAAAAGAATTGTATTGACCAAGTGTAGTATTTTTGAGCAGTACATAATTTGGATTGGCTGGATCAACGATCGCGGTAAAGTCAACCATCAGTTCATCTTTAGCGATGCTGATTTTTTTTGTGACCGATCTGCTTGTGCCAGAAAAGTTTGTGAGCTGAAGGGTTACATCGTAACTTCCGGCAAGCGAGTAAAAAGTCTCAGGATGAATATTTTTATCAGTGATAGTATCAATGACGCCATTACCGAAGTTCCATACCATCCAGTAATACTCGCCAGTGGATTTATTTGTGAACCTGATTAGGTTTTCGCTCAGAGGTTCAAAACTGAAATCTGCTTTAAAGTCAGGCTCATCATTTTTCTTACAACTGATAATGCTGAGCAATAAGAGGGCAATCAGCATTGCTGGAGTGAGCCGGCACACGACATTGCCTATTATGGTTTCGGCTTTTTGTTTCATGTTTGGAGCTTTAAAGTCAATTAAATCATTAAAGCGTGGTTTTTCAGGTTTGTGTTTGTAAGGAAGTTGCAGCCAGGATAAAGTTTATCCTGCCTGCAACGCTTACGTTTTGTTAACCAAATTTAATGATTATGAGAAACCATTTTAATATCACTTATAGATTTGCTAACTATTCGGGTTTAACACTAGTAAAGGTGTGGTACCAGGAGAAGGTATCGTCCTCTTTGATTCTTACCCTCAATATGTTTTCGGTAACTTCAATTATATCATATTCGCTTGAACCAACCCACCAGCACATGAAGCCATCATTAGAGAATGTCATCGTGGTACCTCGATATTGCCCTACTTCTGCTGCCAGTGATGAGGATGGAGACAAGGCGATATTTTTAACTCCATAAATTGAAGTAGCTACCGTTTCATCATGACAAACATCGCCTTCAACACCGATTTTCCCTGCATAGGTTCCGGGTACAAAGGCAGGTCCGGTAGTTTGCTCAAAGCTCATTCCCATTTCGGTTTTTGTAAACACAAATTCTGCCGTGTACATACAGGCTTTATCAGGATCGTTGGGTTGAATGCTCCACCAGGCTGCATAGGTAAACTCTTGGTTACCATTGTCTTCTGATGTCGGTCCCAAACCAGTATGGCCGGGCTGATCGGATGCCCAATACCAGGTTTTGGAACTTCCACCGGTAAGAAACTCAACAGCCTGCGGATCCTCGAAAGTGCTCAACACTTCCAGTTGGGTAGATTTGCTCGATAATATTCCACCGGTTCCAACAGCCTGAACAGTAACGTTGTATGCGGTTATTCCGGTGATGGAGAATCGCTTTGTTACTTTCCCGCTACCCGTGATTACTTTACTTGAACCATCTCCAAAATCAAAAGTGTAGGTGATGGCGTTTGAAGCAGTGGCTGTGAAATTCACAAAACCTGTTCCGTCTCCGAATGGATTCTCTGCATCAGCTCCCACGATTTGGTGAGTGATGGTAAGATTTGTCGGAGCCACCAATTCACCCATATCGTATTGATCTTCCCGGCAGCTACTAAAAACCATAAGCAAGCCTGCCATTGCAATGAATAAAAATTGACTTAATCTTTTCATGGTGTATTGTTTTTTAATTTTTTACAAGTTTATATCTCCACCATCCACCACCAATGCTGATGTCAACAATCATCACTGTGTTGTCTTCCGACAATTCGATGATATACGTGATGGTTTCGGGTGCATCTCCCGGGATGGTTAATTCCCCCCCGTTGAAAACTTTGGGAAGTCCGAGATATGCTCCAACTCCGTTGAGTGTAACTGTTCCTTCTGCTTCATCATAAACATAAGTGGCACTGGTTGATCCGTCATGAGGGGCAACGGGTGTGTTGCATCCCTCAGGAGATGCTCCCTGCCATGGTTCAATCCAGGTCTGATCACCTAAAATATTGCTGAATGAGCCATTAGCGCCAAAAACATAAAGGTCGTCGAAATAGCAGGCTCTCTCAGTAACACCGGCAGTGCTAATTGACCACCAGGAAATATCGCCCTGATTGGGTCCAACGCCAAGTGATCCGGCTTCGGCGGCCATCTGCCAGGTTCCGGTGAGAGGAGTAATAATCCCACCATCTTCTTTTATAAGCTTAAACCTCCACCATCCGCCACCGATACTTATGTCGAGAATCATGGTTGAACCATCATCTGATAAATCAACAATGTAAGTAATGGATTCCGGGGCATCATTGGGATTGGTAAGCTCGCCACCGTTGAAAACCTTTGGGAGTCCCAAGTAGGCTCCCTTGCCATTGAGGGTGATGGTTTCTGCAGCAGCATTATATACGTATGTTGCTGCTACCGATCCATCGTGAGGAGCAACAGGAGCGTGGCATCCCTGAGGGGTCACTCCCTGCCAATCTTCAACCCAGGTTTCAGCACCTAAAACATTGCTGAAGGTTCCATTGGCAGCAAATACATAAAGGTCGTCGAAATAGCAGGCTCTTTCACTTACACCGGCATCATCAATAGCCCACCATGAGATATCACCCTGGTTTGGACCAACGCCCATTGAACCGGCTTCAGGCGCCATTTTCCATGTACCTGTTATTCCGGTACCTGGCACTGCTGCTGTTAATCGTACATCATCGAAATAATAGGTTGAACCATCTCCAACATTGCCAAAATCGAAGAAGAAAACTATTTTTTGATATTCCTGGCTTACATCGATTGCCGAGAAGTCGAATTGCAACTCTTCCCACTCATTGCTGACTGTTGTGGTTGCATCCACCTCGTGTGCTATGTTACCATCATTCAAGTTTTCTACTTTCAGTTTTACAACAGCACCAATTTTAGGCGACCATACCTTTATTCTGAAAAGTTTAGTGTTCGAGAAGTTAATCGGATTTCCAAGTGTCAGCAAGCTTCCGGCCCAGACTTCTGCACCTGCGCTTTTTGCAGCCTGCGCAACTTTTGCACTGGTATTTAAACCGCTTGGGTCAGGATTATCAATAACAGTGGACACGTTTCCACCAAAATCAACAAACGCATAGTTTACTGTAAATGATTCGAAGCCAATAGGCAGATTTACAGGATCGCTGGCAGCCGAAATGGTTATCACCTGTGTGTACTCTGTGGTAGCTGATCCACCGCTTTTGGCAACCACTTTGATTTCATAGTCACCAGGCTCATCATAATGATTTGAAGCAACTTCGCCCGGCAATACAGTAACAGGCACTTCATCAATGGTGTCACCAAAGTATATGTCCATAACTGTAGCATAAGTAGCAGTTGCAGAAACATTGATGATTCGTGGATTCACACCATCAACCTGGATGGAAACCACAAGATTCTCCGGCGCTTTAAACGAAATATTCAGTTCTGCCTGGTAGGCGGAAGTAAGACCCGTTAATCCAATACCTGCGATCTCAATTGCATAAACACCCTCAGCATAAGTGTGTGTTATCTTATCGTTCATCTCATACTTCGTCGGGGTTTCACCTGCAACGTCGCCAAACTTTACCATATAACCGGTAACTCCTTCAGCCTGGGGCATCATGGTTACAAAACCTGAATTATCCTGTTTGATATCGAAAACAACAGAAGTAATACTTGGCGCATTTACATTATCCAGTTTGTCTATGTTGTCAATTTCCTTTTCACAGGCTAAGCCGGCAAAGAGGGCAACAGCTATCAATAATAAATTTTTCAGCTTGTTCATTTTAATCTAATTTTTTTGATTAGTAACCAGGATTTTGTTGCCAGTTCCCATTTGAAAAGTTTATCTCTTCAATTGGCACGGGAAACAACTCATTTTTACCGGTGGCAAACCCATTAATTTCCTGGGCGGCTTTTCCGGTACGTACAAGGTCGAAGAAGCGATGTCCTTCTCCCATCAGTTCTACATGGCGTTCGTGCCAGATGGCATCGGTAAGTGCATTACCGGTTAAAGTAACGTCATGGTTACTGTTTCCAAATCCCCTGCGCCGAACCTGGTTGAGATATTCCTGTGCCCTGCCGTCGCTGATACCACCCCGGTTGAGAGCTTCGGCAGCCAACAGCAGAACGTCTGCGTATCGGATAGCCCTGTAATTGTTGGGATTGGTAAGGTTGAGATCGTTTTGCGCCTCGGGTGTTCTCTTACGGGGCAAATATTTGCGGTTAAAGTAGCCGGTATGGGCATTTCCTGTTGTGTAAGTAGCGCCCATGGTATCGACCCACGCTACGATATCGAGAATGGTGGCTCCTTTTCTCAGGTCACCGGGCTCGAAGGCGTCAACGGCTTTCTGTACAGGCACATTGAAACTGAAACCAGGAGAAAATATTGGACCTTCATATCCACGCACTCCCTGGAAACCAACAGCTACATTTCCTTCACTGCACTGCAGGCAATCAAATCCTGCACCCTCAACATCGGTGTATTGAACTTCAAATACTGATTCGGAACCATTTTCACCGGGCATTTCCCAGATATCAAAAAAGTTTGGTACAAGTGAGTATTTGCCATCAAGAATCACTTCTTCGAGCACTGTGGCGGCATCAGCAAATTTATCCTGGTACAGATAAGCCTTGCCAAGTAGCGATTTTGCAGCACCTTTGCTTGTTCTTCCGATCTGTACCGGGTTTGCCGGCAGCACCGAGGCAGCAAAGATCAGGTCGGCCTCAATCTGGGCATACACTTCGCTTAGCGGCGCGCGTGGAATGCTAGTTTCGTCGCCTAGTTTGAAGCGCTCATCAATTTTTAATGGTACAGGTCCGAACCATTTCACCAGTTCAAAATAATAGTAGGCACGAAGGAAGCGCACCTCGCCAATCATTTGCTCTTTACCTTCGAAATCAATTTTATCCTGAAATTCCATGAAATAATTTGCACGCTGAACACCTGCAAACATCCAATTCCAAATATCCTTAAGGTTGCTATTGGTGGATGTATGTATCATGTCTCCAACCTGTTGCCAGCCAATTACATCAGTGGGGCTTTCGCCGCCGCAAGCTGAATTATCGGAAGCAATCTCGCCCAGTATTACATTGGGGTAGGTAGCCTGCAATAAATCGTAGGTGGCTACCAAAGCCATATAATAGTCGTCAGGGGCGTTAAAAAAGTTCTCGGAATCAACGGAATACTGCGGGGATATTTTTACAAAATCATCAGAACATGAAAATAATAATGTAAGAGTAAATAGCCCGCCTAAAACTGTTTTGTTGAATAAATTCTTTATCATGACTTTCTGATTATATGTTTACATTAAACCCAAGAATATAAGTGCGTGAAGCGGGATAGAATCCATTATCAAAGCCTGAGCCAATAGGCACACCGCTTGATGCTGCCGGATCATACCCTCTGTATTTTGTAAGGGTAAACAAATTGTTGATGGCAAAAAAGAATCGAACTTCCTGTATTCCAATTCTGGAATTCACCTTTTCAGGAAGACTATAACCAAGCACCATTCGCTGCAATCTTACATAAGAGCCGTCTTCCACATAGAAATCGGAGAAAATATTATTGGCAGTAGCGGCTGTGGTTACCCTGGGAACGTCATTGCTGGTGCCCGGACCTGTCCATCTGTCAAGGATATAGCTCATCCGGTTAACATTAGGCTGCGTGCGCTCATAGTTTCTTACGATATCATTACCGATGCTTGCAAAAGTGTAAGCAGTAAAGTCGAAGTCTTTGTACCTAAGTGTTATATTAAGACCCATGAGGCTTGATGGAATTGGATTTCCAATCATGGTTCTGTCGTCGGAATTGATGGCTCCGTCCTTGTTGGTATCAACAAACCTTATATCACCCGGCTGTGCGATAGCGCCGAGGGCAATCTGCGAAGGGTGAGCGTCAATTTCTTCCTGGGTTTGGAAAATGCCATCGGTCTGATAACCATAAAAATAACCTATCGGGAATCCAACCTGCATACGGGCTGGCAAAGGCTGACCAACACCAAAACTACCACCATCTACAAACCCGGTTCCGTTATTCACTTTCAGCACTTCATTATCCAGGATAGTGAGATTGTAATTTACCTGGTAGCTGAAATCGGAGCCCATCATGCCGCGGTAACCTACTGCGAACTCAAATCCTTGGTTGCGCACAGTTCCGGCGTTGGCTGTTGGAGCTGCTGCACCAGGGGCAAATGTGCCCAAAATGCCTGAAACAGGAATGTTTGGTATCAGCAGATCTTGGGTAGTCTTTACAAAGTAATCGGCAGTCAGTTCAATCCGGTCGTTAAAGAAATTCATATCTACACCTAAATCAAATTGTTCTGATTGCTCCCATTTAATACTCGGGTTGGAAAGCGGGCCAATTGCCCTGCCATTAACAATTTGATTGTCCAGAATGTAAGTACCTTCGCCATCCAGTGTTGAGATAAAACGGTAATCTCCAATTTTGTCTGAACCCAGGAATCCATAACTCAGCCTCAGCTTGAGGAGGTTCATATTATTGAATCTTTCCATAAAATTTTCTTCCGATACAATCCAACCGAGAGTGGCCGATGGGAAGTATGCCACAGCGTTGTCAGGGCCGAATTTTGTTGAAGCATCACGCCTGACAATCACAGATGCAAGATATTTGTCGTGATAGCTGTAAAGACCGCGTGCAAAATAGGAAAGCCTTCGCTGATCATAAGTATATGATCCGGCAGATTTAACATCAACCAATCCGTTGGCCAGGCTGATATCAGCAAAATCCCATGAATTGTTGGGAACATCCCAGCCGGTAGCGCTCAGGTTGTCACCGTAGGATTTAAAAACCGTGGTTCCCACAGTGCCGGTAAAGCTGTGCACATTGTTAACTATATTGTCATAAGTAACAAACGCATCAAATGTGTAATCGTTGAAGTTGTCGCGGCTCTGAAAAACACTGCTGCGGCTAACGTCAAAAACTTTTCCACCATAATCTAACTGCTTGGAAAAGGACTTGTTTTTTGCCGTTGTAGTATTGAACCCGACACGTGCGGTGGCTGTGAAATGTTTAGCAAAGCTTGCATCCAGTCCAACGTTTCCGTTCCATTTGTTCAGGTCATAATCGTTGAAAGTGTTGGCCACCTGCTGCAAGGGATTTATAATTTCAATACCAAGATTCGACGGAGCCAGGAAAAAATCTCCATCAGGTTTGTAGATCGGCACTGTAGAGGGCATGTTTACAGCATTAAACAAAACAGAACCAAGCCCAAATTCATTGAATGATTTACGATTGATATAGGTGTATGTCAACGAAGTGTTCATTTTCAGCCACTTGGCAAGATCAGCACCCATTGCCATTCGGGCAGTATTCCTCTCAAAACCGGATTTGTCGGCACCAATGATACCTTCCTGTCGAAGGTCTGATGCACTGAAGGAGTAATTCATATTGCCCGAACCACCATAAACACTGATGTTGTTATCCATGATAGGAGCTGTTTCAAACAACTTTCCTTGCCAGTCGGTTCCTTTACCAAGTCCCGAAATATTTGGGAATGGAAGTGCCTGGCCATTGGCTGCGTAACTCTCATTAAGTATTACTGCATATTCGGTGGCATTGAGCACCGGAAGCTCTCGTGTGGTTTCCTGCATTCCGAACGAACTATTGACATCCACCCTGGTTGGCATGTCTCTTTTGCCGCTCTTTGTAGTAATCAGAATGATACCGTTTGCACCTACAGTGCCATAAATAGCAGCCTGGGCGTCTTTTAGTACGGTCATCGTTTCGATGTCGTTGGGATTAAGGGTATTCAGATCGCCCTGATAACCGTCAATGATCACAACAGGGGAAGCATCGCCATTAGTAGAGATCCCTCTGATTCTGATATCGAGGCCTGCACCCGGTGCACCTGATTGAGGAGTAACTTGCACACCTGTTATAGTTCCTTGCAGCGCTTCCTCGATCTTAACAGGGTTTAGCCTTCCGATGGTGTTAGACCCTACTGTCGAAACCGAACCGGTGACATCACGTTTCTTAACAGCACCATACCCGATAACCACTAACTCATCAAGACCCATTGATTCGTATTCAAGGTCTACATTCATCATTGCCTGGCCGGTGTATTCCACCTCCATGGTTGTCATTCCTACAAAAGAAAAAACAATTGTAGAGCCCAGAGGCACATTGCTCAGTGTAAATGCACCGTCAATGTTTGTTGATGTTCCCGTAAACGTTCCTTTAATCAATACAGTTACGCCGGGAATTGGCATTCCATCATTCGCAGATTTCACAACACCACTAAGGCTTTGCTGTTGTGCGCTGAGAGATGTTACTATGATCATCATAATGATCACAAAACTTGTAAATTGTTTAATCATAAGGCTTTTTTTGAAGTTTAGCTTTTGTTTTGCACGTCAAATGTATTTCACCAATGCGTTGTAATAAAATATTTACCTTTCTCATAACATCATCATCCTGCTAGCAGCGCTACATCAATAATACATCAGCAGTGACGCCGACGCCTGTTTAACAGTCACATATAAACGGTGAAAGCTAATTCTACGGGTCGCATATTCAACACTTCTATTACTTCGTAAGCTAAGATCCAGAAACAGTCGGTTTTGAGAAAACTGCATGGGTTCTGAATCCAAATTTACTTGACCATCAATATGAGATTATAAAATCTGTAAGGTTGGTGTCGTGATCCAATTGGAGTTTTTTTCTGAGTCTGTAGCGGCTGATCTCAACTCCTCTTAGCGAAATATTCATCAGGTTAGCGATTTCCTTGCTTGAAATGTTCAGGCGCAGGTAAGCACACAGTTTTAACTCGCGGGGTGTTAATTCAGGAAAGTTTTCTTTGAGGCGGGAGAGAAATTCTTCATGCACATTTTCAAAATGGCTCTCAAAAACTTCCCATTGCTTTTCGGTATCAATGCTGCGGTTAATTCTCCTGGTAATGGCGTTTAAACTGTCGGAAACGGGGTGTTTTCCAAGTTCACGGGCTAATTTTCTGAGGTCGTTCTTTAAGGCTACGAGCGATTTGCTTTTCTGAATGATCTGCATGGTTGTATTTGCAAGCTCTTTATCTTTTTGTTTTTTTTCAGAACGCAATTTTTCATTACGCAATTCCATAAGCTCTTTCTCAGCCGTGAGTGATTCAATCTGCAGTTGTTTTTGGAGTTCGGCAAATTTATGTTTCTGCTCTTCTTCAAAAGCTACCTTAACAGCCTCAATGCGATAACGGATATATTTTGCGATCAACACTATAATTAGTAATGCAAAAATGACGTAGGCAAAATATGCATAGCGGCTCAGGTACCAGGGTGGTCTGATCCGAAACTTCAGGCTTGCTTCAGTGCTTTCAACACCAAAAAGATTAATAGCTTTCACCCGCAAGGTATAGTCGCCATGATGAAGGTTGGTGAATTGCCTTGTGCTGAGATTTTGCCATTCAACCCACTCCTGGTCAAAATCTTCGAGCTTAATTAAAAATATCAAACTGCCCGGATTGGTAAAATCATTGGCGGCAAACTCAAACTGAAGGTTGTTGAAACGGTAAGGAAGGTCAGCGTAAAAATTCTCAGATGAGGCAGACCCGCGGAAAAGTACCGAATCAACGCCTGAAAGGATTTCCATCTTACGGATAAAGGCATTAAAAGACTGCTGATAATTTGAAAAAATACCGGGAGTGTAATGTGCGAATCCGTTTTGGGTCGCAAAAAACACATGGGTTTCGTCATAGGGATAAACAAACTGAAACCATTTGATAAACTCTCCTTTCATTTCCCTGAAAGGAATCTCAACTTCTGTAAAGTTTCCATCCTCCCTCAACCTGAAGACTCCGGCATTTTGGGTTGTAAAATACCATACATTGCCTTGACTGTCTTCTTTGAGAATATTCATATCGGTTCGCTTCAGGCGATTCTTGAAGAAAGGATCGGGTACAAAACTTTCCGATTCTTCGTCAAATTTGTACAAATCAATTCCGGTAGTAAAAACCACACGATCAAATACTTCAAAAACGCTGATGTCTTTATCGGAAGGGAAACCATTCCGGCTATTATAAAAATCTACCTGTACAATGCTGTCCCAACTTTCGTTGAAACGGGCGCGAAACACTCCCTTGTATCCATGACTGATCCACAGGCTCCGGCTATCCGCATTGGCCATATACCTCGACGATTCTTTAAACCCTTTTATCTGAACCCCTTTTGACCACTTACCACCAATTCTTTCAAATTTTACCAATGAAGTGTAGGTTCCGCAAATTACAATGTCATTATGCTCATCAGGTTGAAGAAACGTCCAGCCACCCTGAACACCCGAAAGCATTTCGGCTTTGGTTCCATCAATTATAAATATGCCTGAATTATGACCACAAAACAAAGTGCCGTCAATCACCTGCAACGACCAAACTTGTCCTTGTGTGCCACTTACCAGATTAAATTTCTGATCAACTCCACCCTCTTTGAGCATTTCCCAATTTTGATAAAACACACCCCGGTTTGTTCCCAGGTAAAGCAGTCCGTTGTGAATCACCGCAGAGTAACCGGCGCTTAAGTTGTTGTAGGTTGACACATAAGTTAGTGGGGAATTAATGGCTACATAATCAATTCCGTTATCCAGCCCCAGCCAGAGATTGGCATATTGATCAGCACGCACACTGAGTATCGTATTGTTTTGAAGTCCCTTTTCAACATTGATGTGCTGAAGCAGATTGCCGTCGGTATCACAAATTATAAGGCCATCTTGTATGCTGCCAAAAGCATAGGCAGCATCACCCAGCGTTGTCCCAAAATACACCTGTTTTTCCTGTAGCAATCTGGACGCCGGATTTTCCCACAGGATCAGACTGCTGCCATTATAAACATACATTCCCTCTTCGGCAGTAGAAATTAAAATCTTGTCTTGTAACGGCAGCATCACCCATATAAGCTTTCCCGTTAAAGCCTCAGTCCCTCTTAATCTGACAAGCTTATCATCCACCAGTTTATGTAAACCCTTCATTTGATCGTTTACATAAAGCTCACCGTTTATCACAAATGAAAAATGAAGCATTTCAGGCGCTTCTACAACGATTAAGCTATCATTGCGATAGATCATTATCTGGAGGAAGGTTTGGAAGATGATGCTGTTTTGCACTTCATGAATCTTCCAGATTTCATCAAAATCACGATATTTTTCGGGCAGAAGCTGGTGGAGGGGAGTGAAAACAAGTTGGCCGGAGGAGTTAGCCTCGAAGTACCCGAACTCATTGTGTCCTCCGGCATAAACACGGCCATCGCTTGTAGCTTTCACACTTCTAACCACAGATTTTGCCGGCAATGGAAAAGTACGCCATGTTAATCCGTCGAATTCAAGTACACCGTCATTATTGGCAAAATAAGTCAGGCCGTTTGCGCCTATGTCAATCATCCAGGTTTGGGTGCCAATCTTAATGACTGAGGTCTCGTAATTTCTGATTTTTGGTGACCCTATACTCTTGACTTCAGCCTGCAAATACTCAACCGGCGTCAGAAAAAATAGTAGTAATATGAGTATATTCTGAAGCTGGATCACAGAAGTCTGTCTTAAAATGTAAAAATATTATGGTTGGTAAAATTAACAAAATCTTAATATTGACAATCTATTGCGTGCAAAATAGACGTTTACGGTCAATACTTCAACAGAGAATAATAAAAAACCTGCTTTTTAGTTATCAGTATTAACATTCAATTGTGTATAACAAGCATCGGTTTACTGAATCTACCTTTTTTTGTTTAACTAATTTTACGCCGTTAAAAACAATCCTATGACTGGCACGCTATTATTTACATTGCTTCAGATTCCTTCGAACACAACAGGAGACCCCCGCACTGCCCTGGGCTTAATGGAAACCCCGGATGAAATTAAACTTTCAGTTTTTGAACTTGCCCTCAAAGGTGGCTGGATCATGCTGCCTATTGTTCTCTTTTCACTGATTGCCATTTACATCTTCATTGAAAGGTTTATTGTGATCCGAAGGGCTTCGAAAGAGGAACATAATTTCATGAACAATATCCGCGATTTCATGCATGATGGACGTATTGAGTCAGCGCTCACACTTGCGCGTAACAATGATTCTCCAATTGCACGAATGATTGAAAAAGGCATACTGCGGCTCGGAAAACCATTAAATGACATCAACGCTGCCATTGAAAACGTTGGCAAACTTGAGATCGCAAAACTGGAAAAGAACATTGCAGGTTTGGCTACCGTAGCAGGAGTTGCTCCAATGCTTGGTTTTTTGGGAACCGTTATGGGCATGGTACGGGCATTTTACGATATGTCAATGGCTGGCAACAATATTGATATTTCGTTGCTCTCATCGGGCATATACCAGGCCATGGTAACTACAGTTGCCGGGCTTATTGTTGGAATCATTGCCTTTGTATGTTACAATATCCTGGTTGCAAGAATCGAAAAAATAGTATTTATGCTCGAAGCCAGGGCAACAGAATTTA
>JACZJK010000038.1 GCA_014860575.1 Bacteroidales bacterium | reverse complement strand
CAACATGAGTTCCTATGAAACGGATAAGGAAATTGCTGACAAACGGGTTTTGGATTGAAGATTTGATCAGCAGGCTCCTGAACTGGATCAATGAAACGCTGCCATGAGCAAATCCATATCCTGGTAAGGCAACCCGAAATATTCCCCGATGATTTTGTTTGAAAGTATGCCGTTGTAAAGATAAACACCCTGTCTGAAGTAAAAATCGGACGACAGCAACTTGTCAATTCCACCAAGATCGCCGGCCCGGATAAGCATAGGAGCGAAAAAGTTACTAAGGGCAATGGATGCGGTGTTGGGCACGCGGGAGGCAATGTTGGGTACACAGTAATGCGTTACGCCATGAACACGGAAGACAGGCTTTTCGTGGGTAGTCGTAAACGAGGTCTCAGCGCAGCCCCCCTGGTCAATACTAACATCCACAATCACTGAACCTTCTTTCATCATCGCCACCATTTCCGCGGTAATTAAAATTGGTGAGCGATGATGGCGCGAATGAACGGCACAAATCACCACGTCAGCGTTAATCAGCGCTTTTTGTAATTCAGCGGTTTGTACCGTGGAGGTAAACAACCCCTGGCTGACCTCGGATTTCAGCTTCCTCAGTTTGTACACATTGTTGTCGAAAACCTTGACCACTGCCCCCATCCCGATGGCCATTCTTGCTGCATATTCACCCACAGTGCCGGCGCCCAGTATCACCACTTCAGAGGCTGCTATTCCGGTAAATCCGCCCAGCATCCTGCCATTTCCAAACTCAGGATGTGCAAGGTATTCGGCAGCAATCTGAATGGAGGCTGTTCCGGCAATCTCGCTGATAGACCTTACAACAGGCGAGGCATTGGTTTTATCTTTAATGTACTCAAAAGCAATGGCTGATATCTTTCGCTGGATCAACTTCTGAAAATACTCCTTTGTTTGCGCATTCAGGTGCAGGGCGCTGATCAAATACTGCCTTCCCCTTAAGTAATCAATTTCGCTATCCGACAAAGGCGCCACCTTTAAAATTATATCAGATTTGAATACCTCCTCCGGGGTCTCGGTAATAAATGCCCCTGCTTCAGCATACTCATGGTCGGAAAAATGGGCGGCAAGGCCGGCGTTACGTTGCATCACTATTTCATGTCCATGTTTTACCAGTGTTTTCACCGCATCCGGTATCAGGGCAATACGGTTTTCCTGGAATGAGGACTCAAACGGAAGCCCGATCGTGAGTTTCTTTCCTGATTTTGTTATTTCGAGGGTCTCCTCCTGCGGGAGCAGTTTTTCTCTGGCGCTGATATTCATGGGTAAAAGTATTTACTTGTCCATCAAACTACTTGATAAAGTGTTTCAAAAGTAAATACATTTTTTGAATGGGCTTCAAAAAAGAGGAAAAGGATAGTAAACGTGCGGTCACCCATAGAAAAGCAGTTCTTCAACTTTTCTTTCCGTACTTTTGGCTTCCTGCCCGACTGGTCAGGCGGGGATCCAAAAGTACCAAAAAATCAAGGCTTAATAAAAATTTCTAATTTTCTACGGGTCAGATTGCTCACGCGATACAAGCGCACCTGCACACAAGCCAACGCTTGCTTCTGTATCGCTTGCTGCAGGCCAGCCCTGCAATCCTTCCCTTGAAAATTGGCGAAATTTTTATAAGGCCAGTCCCAAATAACCTCAGCTGATGGTTCCTGGGGCTGACCTTAAATTCTTTTCGCAGCAAAACAGGAAGACTACAGGCTTAAATCGTAATCTCATGATCAGTCAAAAGAAGTGGAGGACAGAAATTGAAGGATTAAAAGCTGAATAACCGGCTACCGTCGGACTCATTCACTGTAATTTGAACATTCACAGTATCTTCGGGCAACAAGGGCTCGATGAGTTCTGGCCACTCGACAAAACAGTAATCTCCGCTGTAGAAATAATCCTCGTATCC
>JACZJK010000037.1 GCA_014860575.1 Bacteroidales bacterium | reverse complement strand
TTTCTTGATATAATTGACATTTTGCTTGTTGCATACCTGCTTTATGAGGTTTATAACCTTATAAAAGGTACAACGGCCATCAATATTTTTCTGGGTATCGTATCAATTTTCCTTTTATGGCGGCTGGTGCTTGTGCTGGAGATGGAACTGCTCAGCGAGATACTCGGAGCCTTCATTAGCGTTGGATTCATTGCACTGATTATTGTTTTCCAGCCCGAAATCCGGAAATTCCTTTTATTGATCGGAACACCAGCGTTTTTGAACAGAAAAAGAAAAAGATTTATTTTCTGGAAAATTAATGTTGAAAATGGTTCAGCACTTGATATTGATCCGATCGTGAAGGCTTATCATAAAATGGCGACTAGCCGCACCGGTGCGCTCATTGTTATTGCTCACACCAACGAACTGGAGGAGTATATTGAAAGTGGTGAAATGATTGACGCTCGCATTTCAGAATATTTGATCGAAAGCACCTTTTACCCAAATAGTCCCTTGCACGACGGAGCCATGATTATCATGAATAACAGAGTGGTAGCGGCAAGATGCATTCTACCTGTTTCGAAAAAGACCGAGCTGCCTGCATTTGTTGGCTTGCGGCACAGGGCAGCAGTGGGAATCACTGAACGTAGCGATGCCATTGCGGTAGTGGTTTCAGAACAAACGGGAAAAATTGCTTACTCAAAATCAGGCACATTGAAACTTGATCTCAGTGCTGCAGAACTAAAAGCAATTCTTGAAGAAGAATTTAATTCACCGGCATTATAAGCCTTCCTTAGCTTTGAGCTTTTCCTCAAATTCCTTTACCATTTCATCGGGTGATTTACCGAGATGTTGGATCAGGATTTCAGCATCATTGGCGAGTTCGTGATCCGGGTATAATTCAAGAAAGCGGCGATAGGAAAGTTCTGCCTGCTTAAGGTTCATAAGTTGGTTCTCGTAAATAAATGCAATAAGGAACAAGCTTTCCGGGTGCTTTTCATACGTTGTGTAATCGTTAAAAACCCGTGTATAAATTTCAATGGCCTTTTCAGGATAGCCTGTATTCATGCAAATATCAGCGGCGCGAAAAAGATATTCACCCGACTTTGTATCATCAGGGTTTGCATCCGCATATTTCTCATAAGCATCCACAAGCTCCGATGCTTTCACACGGTCAATCATTCCGGTCATGTTTGTAAAAAGCTCATCTTCTAATGTTTTGATCCTCTTAAGTTGTTTTTGCTCAGGAGTTTGGCAGGCCTGCAATAAGATGCCCAGCGCAAAAAGTACGATAGCAGATTGAAATAGTTTTCTCATTATAATGGGTTTTAGGCAGGTTTCTTTTTGAGCAGCGGGAAGGTCATCTTATATGAAACGTCAACATTTCCTTTTGAGATATCGTTGAGTTTGCGTTTCAAAAGCATGCGTTTTAACGGATTGATGCGATCAACAAACAAAGTCCCTTCAAGGTGGTCGTATTCGTGTTGTATAATCCTGGCGGGCATACCATTATAAGTTTCTTCATGGAAGTTCCAGTCTTCATCGAAATATTGAATCTTCACAGTTCCTTTACGCGTAACATCTTCACGAAGATCGGGAAAGCTGAGACAGCCTTCGTTATACGTCCATTCTGCTCCGGACTCTTCAACGATGTTGGGGTTTATGAATACCTTTTTGAAATCAGCCAGTTCGGGTTTCTCATCGGCCAGCGGAGAAGCGTCAACAATAAAAACGCGAATGGATTTGTTCACCTGTGGCGCTGCAAGGCCAATGCCCGAAGATGCATACATTGTTTCGAACATGTTACCAATAAATTCTTCAAGATTCGGATAATCTTTGTCTATTTCAGCAGTCTCTTTTCTGAGTGATGGATGGCCGTAAGCTACAACCGGAAGTATCATTTGAATTCCTGTTTTAAATTAATGTTTCATGTTTTTCATTTCCAGCCACGACTGAAGTATGATTACCGCACTTACGCTGTCAATAAGGGCTTTGTTCTGGCGGTCTTTCTTTTTCAATCCTGCCTGTAAAATTGCCTGTGAAGCCATTTTTGATGTGAACCTTTCGTCCATGCGCTCCACCGGAATTGCGGGGAATTCCTTTTTCAACTGTTTGATGAAAGGTTCAATGTAAATAACGGATTCCGAAGGTTCATTGTTCATCTGTTTGGGTTCACCAACTACAAAGCAATCAACGTTTTCGCGAGTGGAATATTCTTTCAGAAAACCAATTGCCTGGTGCGAAGGAACGGTTTGCAAAGCGGTGGCAAACATCTGCAACTCATCAGTAGTTGCGATGCCCGTTCGCTTGCGACCGTAATCAATGGCAATGATCCTTCCCAATCCCTGTAGTGTTTAAGGGGGCAAAGTTAGGTATTTTAATTGTGATGCGGTGATGCTGTGTAGCTATGATGCAGTGTAACTGTATTGGAGTATGGAGTAATGGAGTAATTAATTTAAAATTCCAGATTTAAGATTTGTAATTCTGTATATGGCTGCTACTTTGAATTTGAAATTTTGGAATTTGGGCTTTGAACTTTTGATTTTGGATTTTGAGCTTTGGACTTTGTAAAAAGCTGTAATTTTGACCACTCACTATTGCGCTAACTCATGAACGACCTCAAACAAAAAATTGACGCTGCCTGGAAAAACAGGGAGTTATTGAAGGAAGTTGAAACGCAGAACGCTATCCGTGAAGTTGTAAGGCTTGTTGATGCTGGCGAACTTCGCGTAGCTGAACCCCAAGGCGGGAAATGGGTTGTGAACCAATGGGTGAAAATGGCTGTAGTTCTGTATTTCCCGATCAGCAAAATGGAAGTCATTGAAGTGGGGCCATTTGAATTCCATGACAAAATTCCACTGAAGAAAAATTACAAGGAATTAAACATCAGGGTTGTGCCGCATGCCATTGCACGACGTGGCGCTTACATTGCGCCGGGTGTGATTATGATGCCCTCCTATGTAAACATTGGTGCTTATGTGGATAGCGGAACCATGGTTGATACATGGGCAACCGTGGGTTCCTGCGCTCAGATTGGAAAAAATGTGCATTTGAGCGGTGGAGTTGGTATTGGCGGGGTGTTGGAACCGTTGCAGGCAAGTCCGGTAATCGTTGAAGACGGATGCTTTATTGGTTCGCGCAGTATTATTGTCGAAGGCGCCCACATAGGTAAGGAAGCAGTATTGGGCGCCAATGTAGTGCTCACACAATCCACACGCATTATTGATGTAACCACCGCAGAAGCTACCGAATACAAAGGTTATGTTCCACCTCGCTCGGTGGTCATTCCCGGTTCATACGAAAAGCAATATCCTGCCGGCAAATACCATGTTCCCTGCGCCCTTATCATTGGGCAGCGCAAAGCCTCGACAGACCTTAAAACTTCTTTGAATGACGCTTTGAGGGAGTTTGATGTGGCGGTTTGAGGCAAAGTGTGAGGGTTGTTACAATAGTGACGTGAGCATCATTATCATTAATGTCAAATTTCTGAGCCAATCCTGTAAATGATAAATATCCTCTAACTTTTTATACCAAGTGAGAAAATTTACAGGAATCTGGAATCTTGAATTTTGAATCTGGAATTATGATAATAATCCACAGGGATTAATTTAGTTTAGTGCATAAAGCTTACTTTTGCCCTCCACTAAAATGATATAAGTTCAGAAAGATTCTAATCATACAAACAGCTTCCATTGGCGATGTGATCCTTGCCACGCCTGTGATTGAGCAATTGCATCAGGAATATCCTGAAGCCAGCATTGATTTTTTACTTAAAAAGGGAATTGAAGGTGTTTTTAGTGGCCATCCTTTTCTAAATGAGGTGATCATCTGGGACAAAAGCCACAAGAAATACATCAACTACTATAAAATTCTCAGGAATGTCAGAGCCAGGAAGTATGATGCCGTTATCAACATTCAAAGGTTTTTTGCCTCGGGTTTGATCACCGCACTATCAGGAGCCAGGATTAAAGCAGGCTTTAACAAGAACCCGCTGGCATTCACGTTCACACACAAGGCAAAACACATCATCGGAACCCAGGAAAATCCAGTGCATGAGGTTGACAGGAACCTTGAATTGATCAGGGATTTTTGTGGTGAAGCAAACGCTAAAGTCAGATTATATACTACCGAAAAAGATAAGGCTGCAATTGCCGGATTGATCACAGAAAAGTTCATCTGCATTGCTCCTGCTTCGCTGTGGTTCACCAAACAATTTCCAGAAGAGAAATGGTTGGAGTTTATTACCGCTTTGAATCCCTTACTTAGAATTTACTTGCTCGGTAGCAAATCGGATGTTGCATTGTGCGAAAGTTTGGTTAAGAATTCAGGCAGGGAGGGAATTGTGAACCTTGCCGGCAAACTCACTTTCCTGCAATCCGCAGCATTGATGCAAAAGGCTACAATGAATTATGTAAACGATTCAGCGCCTATGCACCTGGCATCGGCAGTGAATGCACCTGTTGCAGCTATCTATTGCTCAACGGTTCCTGCTTTTGGGTTCGGACCGGTTTCAGAAAATTCATATATAATTGAAACGCCGGAAGCATTGCCCTGCCGCCCCTGCGGTCTGCATGGCAGGCCTTCCTGCCCTGAAAAACATTTTAAATGCGCTAAAACCATTAAAACGGATCAATTGTTGAGAGTATTGGAGTGAATGGTTACCGGGTATAGACCTCGAACCTTGAACTTTGAACTAGCTATAGAACAATACAACTTTTGAACTTTTGAACTTTGAACTTTGAACCAATAACCAGCAACCAGCATCCAACTCATGACCGCCACAACATTACCGGACAATTTCAACCAGGAGGTACAACGAACTATTGAAGTACTCCGTGCTGGCGGAACTATTTTGTATCCAACCGATACTATTTGGGGAATTGGCTGCGATGCCACCAACAGCCGCGCAGTGGAAAAAATTTACAAACTCAAGCAACGTGTTGAAAGCAAAAGCCTGATCATCCTGCTTGAAAGTATTGAGAAATTGCCTCTCTACATTGAAAAAGTGCCTGAAATAACCTTCGACTTGCTGAGTTCAATTGATACTCCCCTCACAATTATTTATTCAAACGCCAGGAACCTTGCAAAGAATGTTATCGCAGCCGACAAAACGATAGCTATCCGCATTGCGAAAGATCCATTCTGCCAGGAACTGATCAAATCATTCAAAAAACCGATTGTTTCAACCAGCGCCAATATTAGTAATGAACCCACTGCACTTACTTTCAATAAAATCTCCAAAGAAATTTCCACAAAGGTTGATTATGTTGTGAACCTCTACCAGGACAGGCTGAGCCAAACCAAACCATCAACAATAATCCGGCTTTTTGAAAGTGGAGAATATGAAGTGATAAGAAAGTAGGTGGAATTGACGATTTACGATTTTAGATAGCCGATTTGGACTATTGTCTCCCGGCTTTCGACCTTGAACAAATAACATCAATCAACGTTTAATCCATACCCAATATTCACCCTGAAAACCAATTAAAAATATTAATTACATGACTAATCTGCAATCATATAGCCTGCAAACTACTGATAAGGAAACTTTAAAGAAATGGTATTACCTGTTGGTGCTTGGCCGCAAACTTGACGACCGCGCCCCCAATTACCTGAAACAGGCGCTGGGCTGGTCGTACCACGCCCCTTATGCCGGACACGATGGAATTCAACTGGCTATAGGCCAGGTGTTTGACCGTAAAACCGATCATCTTTTCCCGTATTACCGCGATATGCTCACCGTGATTTCAGCCGGCTTAAATGCCGAAGAAATTATACTTAACGGCCTTTCAAAAAAGGATGACCTTGCCAGCGGTGGCCGGCATATGAGCAACCACTTCGCCAAACCTGAATGGAATATCCATAATGTAAGTTCTGCAACCGGCAATCACACGCTGCATGCAGTGGGCGTTGCCAGGGCAATGAAAAAGTATAATCACAAAGGCGTAGCCATTAGTTCCCAGGGCGAATCTTCAGTTTCTGAAGGATATGTATACGAAGCCATCAACGGAGCCAGTAATGAAAAGCTGCCGGTAATTTTTGTGTTCCAGGATAACAAATATGGGATTTCGGTTCCCAAAAGAGATCAGACCGCTAACTATCATGTGGCAGAAAACTTTTCCGGGTTCCGCAACCTGCGCATCATTTATTGTGATGGAAAAAGTATGTTTGATTCTATGAACGCCATGCAAGTAGCTAAGAAACATGCGATCGAAAAGCAGGAGGCTGTTATTGTTCATGCAAGCACAGTTAGGATTCACAGCCACTCAAACTCCGATCGCCATGAACTTTACCGTGATGAAAACGAACGGCATTGTGCAAAAATGTCCGATCCGCTTGACCGCCTGCGCACCGTTTTGATCCGTTCAAAGAAATTCAAGGAAGAAGAATTGCTAGCTATTGAGGAAGAGGCCCATAAAGAAATGATGGCCGCCCACAGGAAAGTGATCAAGGCGCCCGATCCTTCACCAGATTCAATTTTTGATTTTGTGATTCCGGAACCTTATGTAAGCGAAAAATATCCTGATGGTTTGCACGACGGCAAAAAGGGTGAAAAAATGAAGCTTATCAGCGCTCTCAATGAAACCCTAAAGGCTGAGTTCCGCCACAATCCGGATACTTATATTTGGGGTCAAGACATCGCCTACCGCGAAAAAGGCGGAATTTTTAATGTCAGCAAGGGCATGCAGCAGGAATTCGGCATCGAGAGGGTTTTCAATGCCCCGATAGCCGAAGATTTTATTGTGGGAACCGCCAACGGAATGAGCCGCTTCGATCCCAAAATCCGTGTTGTGATCGAAGGCGCTGAGTTTGCCGATTATTTCTGGCCTGCCATGGAGCAAGTAGTTGAAATGAGCCACGATTACTGGCGTAGCAACGGAGCATTTTCTCCAAATGTAACCATCAGACTTGCATCAGGCGGATATATTGGTGGCGGCTTGTATCATTCCCAAACCATTGAAGGTGCGTTATCCACTTTACCGGGATTGAGAATCGTGTATCCATCTTTTGCTGATGATGCCGCCGGTTTGTTGCGAACCTCCATGCGATCAGAAGGTCCCACTATCTTCCTCGAACCTAAAACTCTCTACAACGATCCACTGGCTGAAACAGTTGTGCCCGAGGATTTTGAAGTACCTTTTGGTGTGGCACGCGTCAGGCGCGAAGGTTCAGACCTCAGCATCATTACTTTCGGAAATACCACACACATGAGCTTGCAGGTTGCTGACAGAATTGAAAAAGAAATGGGCAAAAGCTTGGAAGTAGTTGATATCCGCTCATTGGTTCCGCTAGATAAAGAAAGTATCCTGAAATCGGTGAGGAAAACCGGAAAGGTGCTGGTGGTGCACGAAGACAAAGTTTTTGCCGGTTTCGGAGGTGAACTGGCTGCCATTATCGCAGCAGAAGCTTTTGAATATCTAGACGCACCGGTAAAACGAGTTGGATCAACCTTCACACCGGTTGGTTTCAACCGCATCCTCGAAAGAGCTATCTTGCCGAATGCTGAGAAAATCTATGCAGTCGCGAAGGAATTGTTAGAATATTAAATTCCTAACTTTACTCCAGCGTAAATCTTACTGGCATCGTAATCTGAACATTCACAGGTTTTCCGCGCAGTTTGCCCGGAATCCATTGTGGCATATCACGAATTACTCGCATTGCCTCCTCATCAAGCGACCAATGCACACCAAGTAGGATACTGGCGCTGTCTACATTGCCATCATTACTAATAATAAAAGTTACGTAAACAGTCCCCTGGATTTTTTCTTGCTTTGCAGATTGCGGATATTTTAGATTCTGACTCAAAAACTTATGTAAGGCCTCCTGGCCGCCGGGAAACTGTGGTAATTCCTCTACCACGACAAACACTTCATTATCTTCAGCAACTTCAGCTTCCATAAAAGGCTCTGATGGCTGATACTCAATCACGATTTCTTCATCTGCATCAATGCTGATTTCATCATCAAACACGATCTCTTCATGAATAATATTAAACTCTGTAATTTGCGGTGCCGGGGGTGAAAGTGCCTGTATTTGCTTCTCAAGTTCTCTGATCTCGTTGGGTATTTCCGTTTGCAAAGAAGGATCACTTATTGGTCTTCGAAAAACAGAGAGGTGATCATATATCATGATTGCAGCCGTGAGCCATAGCGCTGAACCCAGCGTGAGCGCCACTGGAACAACTGCGGCAATGTTACGGAATGCTTTAAGATAGAATAGCATCCGCTTCGGAACAGCTTTGGTTTTCGGTTGGATTGTGTGTATTGGGTCTGATGGTTTACCAGTAATCAATAAATCAATTTGTTGTTGCAATAAACGATTGATTTCAAGAAAGTCGGGATTAGATTCAATGCCTCGTAAAGCAAGTCGGCATAACTCACAGTGCAGGAAGTGTGCGCTGGCTTGCTCCATTTCTGCTTCAGTGAGTTCCTGCTGTATGAAACCCATCATCCCGGATTCGCTGAGGCAACCCGAAGGAAGGAATGATCTTTCTATATTTTTGGTTTCAGTCATATCAATATTACTTTTTACCCTCTATGAACAGCTTCAGATTGCGTTTCCCGTTTTGTATATGGCTTTTAACCTCTGCCAGATTCAAACCAGTGAAGGAAGCAACTTCCTGATATGAATAAGATTCGAGGTAAAACAGCCTGATGCATTGCTGTTGATGCGTATTTAGCGCTGAAATTGAGTTTAGCAGTGTTTCTATTTTAGCATCCGTGTCATTATTATCATGATGCAATAAATGCTCATTTTCCATAAGTTGATCCGATAATTTTTCCATATCATCCATTAACACCAGACGTTTTGCAGATGACTGGCGTAACTGCATCAAACAATAGTTTTTGCTAACTGTGCTGATCCAGGCTTTAAAATTACTGACTTCGTGCCGGTTGACAGATTCAAAAAGCTGTTCAAAAATTCCCATAACCGCATCAGCCGCTTTTTCCTTATCATAAAGAAAGTGCATGCAAACTCCAAAAACAAGGTGAGAATAACGCTTGAATAGAATACCAATGGTCTCGCGATTGCCGCTCTTCCTATACTCACCCAGCAACTATTCATCCGAAAGAGAATGATATTCTGGCGCTTTATAGTTGTATTGCGACATGCGATGGGGATAAGAAAAATCCTACGCTAATTTATCAGCCTGCCTGATCAGGTAAGAATTCCGGGCAAACTTAAACGCTTTATGCATTCTAATAACTGCGTATTCCGGCAAATATTATTTTAATGTGGGGTTGGGGAAAACAAACTGAGCCTGCGAAATAACATATGCTGCTGATGGCTCTTACTAACGGTATTTTTTTCAAATTTTTATGGAATTATTGCTTTGTCTGCATCTTAACCGTAAGGTCTCACATTATATCGAACTTAAAACCCCAAAAAGATGAAAACTATGAAAACAAAGCAAGCAGGCGTAGAACGCTACCGACCGGTTTTTACCCAGATCGGCTACATCGTTGCACTCGGAATTACATTAATGGCTTTCGAATGGAAAACCTATGAAAAAGCCGTAAGCATTTCATTAGGCCCAAGCCGTACCATTGAAATTGAAGAGTTAGCACCTGTTACAATGCAGCCCAAACTACCACCACCACCCGTTGCAATTGCTCAGTTTACGCTGAACAACGATCCGGAGATTGATATACCCGATCTTTTTATTGACGCTGGCATTGATGACAATATACCAGTTGAACCATGGATCCCACCTGCTCTGACAGAAGACCTACCTGTAATTGATGATACGCCAAGAGTTTTTGTAGAGATCATGCCTACATTCCCTGGCGGAGAATCAGCAATGCGAAAGTTCTTAGGCGACCGTTTACGCTATCCCGAACAGGCAAAAGCTGCAGGAATTTCGGGCACAGTCTATTTATCGTTTGTTGTTGAAAGAAATGGCAACATCAGCCATGTAGAAATACTTCGCGGTGTAGAAGTAAGCTTGAACGAAGAGGCTATAAGGGTAATTAAATCCATGCCGGCATGGAGCCCGGGTATACAGGCAGGACGTCCGGTAAGGGTGAAATTTAATACGGGAATTAAATTTGTGCTGGAATAAGCATAAAGTGCATCCGGTATGAATTTGATTGATGCTGGCTTCGTTAATTATTCTCTTGCAAAGAGATAGTTGATTGCAGCTTTCATAAGGAATTTGTTCTCTGATTTTCAGGTTCATACTCAAATATTTGCCAAACATTCCGACTTCAAAGATTGCACAGTATTTATTTTAATGAAAATGGTTCTGATTACCGATAGCCAATTATATTTGCGCATGCAAATCCTGGCTTATGAAAATATTTTTATTGGCTTTATTAACACTAACTGCTTCCGGTAGTTTAAAGGCGCAGGCAACGGTTGCTGAAATGCAGCAATCAAACTGGCCTGTGGTTTTTGATGCAAACTGGCAAGTTGCAGAATTTCCCATTGCAGCGGCGTACTACAGGGAATTTAAACCGTTTGGCGATGCAAGTCCTGGAGGCGTAATCCGGGATTATTTTATTTCAGGAAGGCTGCAAATGGAAGGAACAACAAGTAGCACGGTAAGTTCAGCGTATCCCGATAATTTCGTAAAAGAAGGGGTATTTACCTGGTATTTTGAGAATGGCCAGATAGCAATTATCTCATTTTATCGCAATAATCAGCTCGAAGGGCAACGGACGGTGTATGGGGAGAATGGAGAATTACTGGAAGAAGCTATTTATCAGTCCGATAAGCTGAATGGGACATACAAATCGTACCACAAAAACGGAAAGCCCTGGTTCATCGCAGCGTATAAAAACGGACTTCTTGAAAACAATATTGCTACCGAGTTTACGGAAAGCGGAGAAAAGCGAACTGTGTATGTTGAGAACTTCAGTTCAAAAGTAAACACTTACAATTGGGAGTTGGGTGATTTTGAAAATTATAGCACTAGTATTGAACCATCGGTTGGCTTACAAATGACCAATAAAGATCAAAACCGGATGGCTCTATCCATCACAAAACCTGCCGTTCTTTCTGGAAAACCCTTCTCCTATTCATGCAGGGTTTCCTCGGTATCGGGGCTTAAAGGTGCTTATTACGGCTTGACCTTCGATTTTATTGATTGGAACAATTACAAGTATTACCTGATTTCTGATATAGGTGACTTTGCTATCGGACAATATGCAAACGGAACGAATAAATATATTGTATCGCCCACCCCGGTTGATGCAGTAAATGTGCTAAAACAGTTTGGTGGCTTTGCATATGATAATGTAAATGAACTCGAAATAGAAACCTCAGGTTCAACTACTTCTTTCAAGGTGAACAAAAAGCTTGTTCATAGCATGCAGGCTTTGTTTCAAGGCAATGGGCTATTTGGTCTTTACATGGAGTCTGGAGTGAAATCTGTGACGTTTAACCAGTTTATTATCAAATCGAAATAGGTTTCCGGCTTGAGGCACTTGGTTCATATTCCAAGTAACTACCGGCACTTCCTGACCATTATAATCTAAACCAATTGCTTAATTAACCCGGCACCATTAATAAAATGTAATTCGAGTACGCAATGATAGGCACCAAAATTTTTAATTACAGAATTACCCGCTTGATCGGCGAAGGGGGAATGGCCAGGGTTTATGAAGCCGTTCATGAAAAATTTGACAAGCGCAGCGTAGCTATTAAAATTCTTGATCCAATTTTAAACGCCAATGCCGATATCCGGCATCGCTTTGAAAATGAAGCAAGGATCATGGCTTCACTTGACCATCCTAATATCGTTAAAGTGCTGGACTACACGGATGATTCTGACAGATTAGCCATTGTGATGGAGTATCTCGAAGGCTCAACCTTGAGCGACTTTGTGAAGACAAACGGTGCTTTGTCACCAGAAACGGCCAGTTCTCTGATGCTCAGCATTCTTGATGCCTTCCAGTATGCTCATGACCACGGAATTATCCACCGCGATGTGAAGCCTTCCAATATTTTGCTTGATGATAAGCTGAGGCCTAAGATCATGGATTTTGGCATTGCCAAATTGCTCACTGATAATAGTTTGACCCGCACAGGAACACAAATGGGCACGCCAACCTATATGAGCCCCGAACAAGTTAGGGATGTGAAAGATATTGATCATCGCAGTGATATTTATTCGCTTGGTGTTACCTTGTACTTCATGATTACCGGGGCAGCACCATACAGTGCAGCTACTCTTTCAACTTTTGACATTTATACGAAGATTGTTCATGAACCACTTCCGGCGCTGACTTCAAACATTCAATTCAGCAGTGTTATTGCTAAAGCTACGGCAAAAGATCCAAAGGATCGTTTTAGCACATGCATGGAAATGGCTGATTCGCTTAAGCTTAGTCAGCGTACAGAATCGTCGCCTGTTATGAATCATGATGATGAGAAAACACTCATTTTAACCGATCAAATCCTTCCTCCCATTAGAAAAGAAACCATTACCAAGGCAAAGCCAACGCTAACAAAAGAAAAGAAGCTCGCTGCGGATAAACCTGTAAAGCCCAAACCCATCGCTAGCGATGAAAGCCAAAAAAAGTTTCCAATAAAAAAGCTCATACTTGCTGTTATCGCTGTTCTGTTGATTATTGCAGCATTTGCGATCTTCAAAACAGAAATTTTGAGTGGTGGTGGAAAGCTTTCCAATTCTATTGATTCCGTATCATATTCCTTCGGGGTAATGGAAGGTCAGTACCTTCAGCAGCGGTTTGATACGATCCACCTTCCTGCCTTAAAAAAAGGAATCATGCAAACCTCACGTTACACCAGCATAGAACCACCCGATCAAAATGTAATGTTCATGTATTCCAGTAATAACCTTAAGAATAACAATTACAATGAGAAAGGATGCGCAGATTTCTTTGCCAATTTTGGAGCACTCTTATTCAAAAACGTAAGTGGCGACATGATCCATGATTTAGAAGGCAAACTCTTTTATGCCGGGATAGAGGATGTAATTGCAGGGAAGGAGTTAAAGATCAGTTTTAACGATGCTGTCGAATATTCTAACTCATTTCCGGGAAGCAAATCAAAATTTGCATCATTTAAAAATTCTGGCGTTGAAAAACAATATTTCGCTGATCTTAAAAACCGGGCAGGAATGACACAGGCTTCAAACGGAGTATATTATGAAGTTATCAGAGATGGAAGCGGAGCATTCTCCCAGCACAACAACAGTGTCAGCCTCAGATACAATATTAAAAACCTGAATGGAGAGGTACTTCATGTTGGAGATGGAAGTTATTATACCATAAAATCACTGTTGCCAGCCTGGAGGGATGTGGTTCAGAAAATGAAAAAAGGATCATTCTTCAGAATACATGTTCCTTCAAAAGCCGCGTATGGCGTCATTGGTCTGGATAGCAGCATCAAACCCTACCAGACTCTTATTTGCGAAGTTGAGTTGCTAAATTTCAATTAACACGCAAAAAAAAGAATTTCAAGGTTGTTGGAATAATGCAAATTTTACACATTCAAAATACTGTAAATATTATAGTTCGCTGGTAGATGGGAGTCTGTTTTATCAGCAAAGTAGCAACGTGACGATACCTCAAACAGAGGCGATATTTTATAATCAATCCAAACAATCAATTCTCCAAATCGTTGTTATATCAGGCATTGAAACTTCAATTCAAGACATTCACTGGCATATAATTTGCTTTCACCGCTTTTTGATTGAGCTTTAACGTACCCATAGGTACTTTTGCCAAAACTTTAAAACCCAATCATGAGTCGAAGAATAACGATTATGAGCCTGCCGGCAATTGCCGGAATTATGATTGTACTGGCATACACTACAAATGCTGTGGATAAATCTGCCCGTTACCTTTTTCAAAACGATAATATAGTCTTTACAGGTTTTGGGGTGCTATTGCTGGTATTTTCTTTGATAACTAACAGATTCTAACTTTTAACACTACATTTCCTGAACCCAATGAAAACCTTTAACCTTATTTTACTTGCAATACTCTTACTCACTTCCCGATCAATTGCTGATGGCAATGAAGATGCTCTGGCTCCAAAACTTACAGTCAGCGGGACTATTAAAGATGGCGGTAGCGGCGAAATGCTTCTGGGTGCCACGGTTTACGTCAAAGAACTTCGGGTAGGAACCACATCAAATGCTTATGGATTTTACTCTGTGAGTATACCGGATGGGAAATATACCTTTGTTTATTCCTTTTTGGGTTACGAACCAGAAGAAATAAGCATTCAGCACAGTGCAAGCCAGACTATCCACATTGAACTAATGCCTCAGCAGAAGCAGTTGGAAGAAATAGTTATTACATCAACCCGGCCTGAAGACAATATTGTTAAGAATGAAATGAGCACCATTAGAATGGAAGCTAAAACCATCCAGCGCGTTCCTGCCCTGATGGGAGAAGTAGACGTAATAAAGGCAATCCAGTTGCTTCCGGGTGTTCAATCAGCCAGCGAAGGTTCTTCGGGGTTCAGTGTGAGGGGCGGTTCACCGGATCAAAACCTCATTTTACTCGACGAAGCCACTGTTTACAATGCCTCGCACTTACTTGGATTTTTCTCTGTTTTCAATAACGATGCCGTGAAAGATGTAACACTTTACAAAGGCGATATCCCGGCTTCGTCAGGCGGCAGGCTTGCCTCACTGCTTGATGTGCGGATGAAAGAAGGCAATGCAAAAAAATTCAGTGGAACCGGGGGAGTGGGAACTATTTCGAGCAGGCTCACACTTGAAGGTCCGATTGTAAATGAAAACACCACATTTATGCTTGCGGGTCGCAGAACCTATGCCGATATTTTCCTACCTTTTGCCCGCGACGAAGAAGTGCGCGATAACACTTTGTATTTCTATGATTTTAACGCCAAAGTAAACCATCGCTTCAACGATAACAACAGGGTTTTTGTAAGCGGTTATTTTGGGCGTGATATTTTTAAGAATGAGTTTGCCAGCATGGGTTTTGGTAACCGCACCATGACTGTGCGTTGGAACCATCTTTTCTCACCACGCCTTTTCTCAAATTTTACGCTGGTTCATAGCCAATACGATTATGAGATTGGTACCCCTTCCGGCCGACCCGATGCGTTTCTCTGGAAATCAAGCATGCAGGATCACAGCGTCAAGGCTGATTTTAATTTCTATGTTTCACCTGAATTCACTATCCGCTTTGGCGCATCCACCACATTTCATCTTTTCGATCCGGGAGCAGCCAAAGGGCTGGGTTCGGAAAGCCTGTTTACTGAATTTGTCGTGCCCCGGAATTATGCATTGCAACATGGTCTGTATGCTGCGGTTGAGCAAAACCTCGGCAGCAAACTCAGCGTGAAATATGGCTTTCGTTTCTCGGCATTCCAAAATACCGGAAAATCAACCGTGTACTTTTATGATGAAGAGTACATAAGATACGATTCAGCCAATTTTGCCAGCGGCGAGATTTACAATACTTTCAATGGCTTTGAACCCCGTATTGGTATAAATTATCTGCTAAATGAAGTTTCGTCAGTCAAAGCATCGTATTCCCGAACCAGGCAATACATTCATCTTGCCCAGAACTCTACAGCAGGAACACCACTTGACCTTTGGTTCGCATCAAGCCCGAATGTGAAACCCCAGATTGCCGATCAGTTTGCGATAGGGTATTTCAGGAATTTCAGCGAGAACACGATTGAAACTTCGGCAGAGGTGTATTATAAAAACATGCAGAACACAATTGATTTTAAGGATCATGCAGAGTTGCTGCTTAACAAGGAAATGGAAGGTGAACTGCGCTTTGGAAAATCCTGGGCTTATGGACTTGAACTAATGGTCAGGTTCAATGAGAACCGCCTGAACGGTTGGGTCAGCTATACTTATAGCGCGAGCCGCAGGCAGTTCGGTGAAATTAACGGCGGGAAAGAGTACTCTTCGCCTTACGATAAGCCGCATGATATTTCAGTAGTATTGAATTACGATTTAAGTCGCCGGATCGCATTCTCCACCAACTGGGTTTATTCAACCGGAGCGCCTGTAACGCTTCCAATCGGGAAAGCGCAATACGGAAATGCTTACATTCCGATTTACTCTGACCGCAATGCCTATCGCCTCCCCGATTATCACCGCCTCGATTTGTCAGTGATTCTCAGCAGCCGCGAAAAACCCGAAAGGAAATGGAGCAGCGAATGGAATTTCTCAGTGTATAATGCCTACGGCAGGAAAAATGTGTGGGCCATCAACTTTGTAAAGGATGAAGACAATCCGAATGAACTGCAAGCGCAGAAAACCTACCTATTTTCTTTTGTTCCGGCCATTACCTACAATTTCAAATTTTAAAACCCAATAGCTATCATGATATTTCTGAATATTTTCTCAAAGTCCCCCGAACGCGAAGAAAAAAGCCAGTGGAAGCGCATTTCCCTTCGGGCTTTCAGCAGATTTGTAGTTCCGGCTATCATTCTTGCCTCATGTACCGAACCCATGGACCTGGAATTGGATTCAACCTTCACACGCCTGGTGGTTGAAGGAGCAATCACGACAGACACCGGTTATCATCAGGTTCGTCTCAGTTCAACAACGGATTTTTATTACAATGAGATACCACCAGCAGTTAGTGGTGCCGATGTTAGGTTAAGTGATGGAAGCAATTTAATAGAACTCTCCGAGAACGATTTCGGTAGCGGCGTTTATGAAACACCTGCCAATTTTTTTGGCGAAGTTGGCAAAACCTATACATTGCTGATTGAGCTTGAAGAGGAAATAGGTGGACAAACCGCTTACACCGCTTCATGTTTATTGCGTCCAACTGCGGCGCCCGATTCAATTCAGATTGAATTTCAGCCAACATGGGGCGATGGCTTCTGGGAAATTAAATTGTATGCACAGGATCCGCCAAGCAGGGACTTCTATAAATTTTTAACATTTATCAACAACGTTCTTGTTACTGATTCGCTGCAGGAAATATTTGTGATTGACGACCGGCTTTTTAATGGCAATTACACAAATGGTATTGGCGTCAGCTATTTGAATGCGGCTTCGGAAGATAACAGGCTTAATACCGGAGATTTAGTCACCATTCTGATCGCAAATCTTACTAAAGAGCATGCAAATTTCATTCTTACGGCACGAACCGAGAACAGTTTTAACACTCCACTTTTCAGCGGGCCCCCAGCCAATGTGCAGGGCAATATTAGCAACGGAGCCATTGGTTTTTTTGCCGCCTATCAACCGCAGTATGTTTCAATGGTTTACCAGGAATAGTAGGCTTTTTAAGGTTTTTTAACACAACAATAAACAAGGGTTTGCGTTAATATTTTCTCTCTGGAGGTGGTTCTTTAATCATGTTGTTTTACCCTTAAAAACCTATAGCTATGCTTGAGTACACAAAAACTGTTTTACAGAAAGTAAGCTTCAACCGTGAGTTGTTCTCAAAGGAGTTGGGCAAGGCTTTTAAGTGGCTGCATAAAGAAGAATTGATCTTATTACAAGCCTGGTGTGTTGTCACATTCAGCGACACCTACCATGATGTGATAAGTGAAGCCTTTCGCAATTTAAGCTAATCTTTACTGATCTAATTATTGCAACCCCGTCAGGTTCTGAATCCGGCGGGGTTTTTTAGTGTTCTGAAGAATATCTTGTTAACTTTGTGCGTAAATAAACCATCACAATGGACGATTCTCCCCTGTACGCTATCTCCCCTGTTGACGGTCGTTACCGGAAGCAAACAGGTATTCTGGCTTCATACTTTTCTGAAGCCGCACTTATCCGGTACCGGGTCATGGTTGAAGTTGAATATTTTATTGCACTCTGCAATGCAGAAATACCACAACTCAAAAGTTTCAGCAAAAACAACATCGATTCCTTACGCAGCATTTACGAACGCTTCTCAACCGACGACACAATCCGAGTAAAGGAGATTGAAAAAACTACGAACCATGACGTGAAAGCGGTGGAATACTTTCTTAAAGAAAAATTTGATCAGGCCGGCTTATCGGAATTTAAAGAATTTATCCATTTTGGGCTGACTTCACAGGACATCAACAATACCGCCCAGCCTTATGCAATAAAAACCGCTCATGAATTGGTTCTCATGCCTTTAATTCAAGAAACGCTCAATAAAATCAGCAGCCGCGCTGAGGAGTGGAAAAACATACCAATGCTAGCGCGAACCCATGGCCAGCCGGCTTCACCAACACTTTTGGGGAAAGAATTCAGGGTTTTTGTTGAAAGGCTCGAAAACCAACTTGAAATGCTTAACAAGATTCCGTTTGCTGCTAAATTTGGAGGCGCTACCGGAAATTTTAATGCCCATTACGTTACTTACCCTGAAATTGACTGGCATGGTTTTGCTGATAGATTTATACAGCATTCCTTTGGGTTGAAACGCTTGCAAACTACCACCCAGATTGAGCATTACGATTACCTGGCCGCCTATTTTGATAATCTGAAACGCATCAATACGATACTGTTTGATTTTTGCCGTGATGTTTGGTCATACATTTCAATGGAGTATTTCAGGCAACGGATCAAAGAAAACGAAGTGGGTTCGTCAGCAATGCCGCACAAGGTAAACCCCATTGACTTTGAAAATGCCGAAGGTAATCTTGGGATTGCAAACGCCTTGTTCGGGCACCTTTCGTCGAAGCTTCCTGTTTCACGTCTGCAGCGTGATCTTACTGATAGCACGGTGATGCGCAACGTTGGCGTACCTGTTGCCCACACTGTGATTGCCTTGCGTTCAATTCAAAAAGGAATAGATAAACTGTTGCTCAATCAGAGCGTTCTGAACCGCGATCTCGAAAATAACTGGGCCGTGATAGCCGAAGCAATTCAAAGCATACTGCGTCGCGAAAATTATCCGAACCCTTACGAGGCTCTTAAGAACCTAACCCGGACCCACGAGGCTATCACCCGCGAATCCATGCACCGATTTATTGATTCACTCGAAATTTCAGAAATTATAAAAACCGAACTGAAGGTAATAACGCCTGGAAATTATTTCGGGAAAACCTGATGGCAATTGGATCATAAAAATCCTGTCTTCTAGTTTACTTCGCTTTTTTAGTGTGAAACCCAAACGATTGGAAAACCGATCGTGATGGAGCGCGATGTATTACTCCTTCATGCACGGCGCGTACATCTTCGATGGTGTAAAATGCATTGGGATTGTACTGGTGAATTATTGTAACAAAATTATCAATATCGCGTCTCTTGATTATTGAAAAAATAACTTTTACTGGTCCACGGCTTCCTTCGGCGTCAACAATGGTGAGGCCGAAATTTTGTTCCTGCAGGTACTTGATAAGCTCCGAAGTATCCAGCTTTGGAACAATGCGAACAATAACATTGCCCAGTGAAATTTTATTTTCAACAACAATACCAATGTAATTACCAATGGCAAATCCTAATCCATAAGCAATGTAAGTGAACCAATTGTCGAGGTGCTGGAATATCTGGCTAACGGCGAGCAGCCAAATGATGACTTCAAAAAAGCCAAGTACCGGAGCCAGCAGCCTGTATCCTTTTGAAAGAAAAATCAGGCGGACTGTACCGATTGTTTGGTCTGCAATGCGAGCCAGTATAATGAATAAGGGAAGAATAACCCATGAAAAAAGCCATGAATCAACTGAAAGCATGCTCAAGTCCATACAAGAATATAATTATGTTTAAGCCTGCAAAGGTACATCTTTAAAGGGTTTTTAGTATTTTTGAAATTATTTCAAGTTTTCAATTTAAACCGATATCATGAAAATTACAGCAAGTTTGATTAGTCTGTTGCTGGTCAGCATCAGCCTTTTGGCGCAGGATGAAGCCCGTTTGTTTCGTTTCCCGGCCATTCACAATAACCAGGTTGTTTTTACCTATGCCGGCGACCTGTACACAGTACAAACAGATGGCGGCATGGCCCGCAAACTTACCTCCGATCCGGGTTATGAGATGTTTCCAAAATTTTCACCAGATGGAAAATGGCTTGCCTTTACAGGGCAGTACGACGGAAATACTGAGGTATTTGTAATGCCGGCGCTAGGTGGCGAACCCAAAAGACTAACCTATACAGCCACCCTCGGACGTGATGATATCAGCGACCGTATGGGGCCAAATAACATTGTAATGGCCTGGACACCCGATAGCAAACACATTGTTTACCGTTCGCGTAAACAAACCTTCAACTCTTTTATCGGCCAGCTATTCAAGGTTTCTATTGAAGGAGGTTTGTCGGAAGAGTTGCCACTTTCATCCGGGGGTTTCTGCAGCTTCTCACCCGATGGCAGCAAACTTACTTTCAACAGAGTTTTCAGGGAGTTCAGAACCTGGAAATATTACAAAGGTGGTATGGCCGATGATGTTTGGATGTATGATTTTGAAACCGGGGAGAGCAAGCGTTTGTTCGAAAACCCATCTCAGGATATATTCCCTATGTGGCATGGGAATAAAGTCTATTTCCTTTCGAACCGTGACCGGATCATGAATCTGTTCGAATTTGATCTGGAAACAAATACTACCACCAAGCTTACAAACTACAGCGAATACGACATCAAATTCCCTTCACTGGGTGATGGCCGCATTGTTTATGAAAATGGCGGTTTCGTACATATTTTTGATCTTGCCACACGAACTTCACAAAAAATTAATATCCAAATCGCAGATGATTTCACATGGGCCAGAAACGAAATCAAAGATGCCACCGAATTCATTGGCTCCTCTACCCTATCGCCTGATGGTAGCAGGTTGTTATTATCGGCCCGTGGCGACATTTTTACCGTTCCGGCAAAAACTGGTTTGACCCGCAACCTCACACAATCAAGCTTTGCACATGACCGCGCACCAGCCTGGTCGCCGGATGGCAAATGGATAGCTTTCCTATCTGACCTGAATGGTGAATATGAAATTTACATCCAGAAACAAGACGGCAGCGAACCCCGCAAACAACTCACAACCGGTGCTGATACTTATAAGTTCAATATAAAGTGGTCGCCGGATAGCAAAAAGATTTTATGGAATGACAAGAAACTTCGTTTGCAATATATTGATATTGAAACCCAGGAAGTAGTACTTGTAGCCCAATCGGAAATCTGGGAATATAACAGCTTTGACTGGTCGCCTGACAGCCGCTGGATTGCCTACGTAGATGCGAAGCCTTATAATATGAATACAATTATTCTTTACGATACGCAAAGCAAAAGCAAAACTGACGTGACCGATACCTGGTATCCTTCCTTTCAACCAACTTTCAGTACCGACGGAAGATATCTTCTGTTTACATCCGCCAGGGATTTTAACCCAACTTATAGCCAAACTGAATGGAACCACTCATACAGCAACATGAGCCGGATTTATATGATCACACTTGCCAGTGAAACAGTTTCACCCTTTGCGCCTGAAAACGACGAAGTTAAAATTGCTTCAGACGAGAAAAAAACTGAGAACGCTGATGCGAAAACTGAGAAAAAAGGGTCGCAAAAGGATGAGCCCGCTAAGGAAGAAAGCGTTACAAAGGTGGATCTTGAAGGAATCAGTAACAGGGTTGTTGCTCTTCCTGTATCGCCTTCAAACTATTGGGGATTATGGGCAGGCAACGACAAGGTGTACTACATTGAAAATCCATCGGGTTCGCAGGGTCCGTACCTTAAAATGTTTGATCTGAAAGCAAAAAAGGAAACCGAACTGGCGAACAAGATGAGCTTTGAAATATCGGCTGATGGAAAGAAAATGCTGGTCAGAAAAGATAAACAATACGCGATAATAGATATTCCCTCTTCGAAAATCAATATTGACAAGAATATTGACCTGTCAAGTGTAAGGGTAAATGTGAACCTTAACGAAGAATGGGAACAAATTTACGTGGAGGTCTGGAGGCAGATGCGGGATTTCTTTTACGTTGAAAACATGCATGGCCTTGATTGGGAAGCCACACGCGACAAATATGCCGTTATGTTGCCCTATGTAAAAAATCGGCACGACCTGAATTATTTGATTGGAGAATTAATCGGCGAACTCAATGTTGGACATGCTTATATCAATGGTGGTGATTTGATCAAACCCAAACGCACGAATCTGGGATTACTCGGAGCTCAACTCAAGCGTCACGAATCCGGTTTTTACGAGGTTGAAAGAATCCTTGATGGCGCTAACTGGAGCGATAAATTACGCTCCCCTCTAAAAGAAATCGGAGTTGACGTTTCGGAAGGCGATTTTATTATTGCCGTCAACGGGCAGTTGACCAGCGAAATGACTGATATCTACGAATCATTGGTGGGTCAGGCCGGAAAGCAGGTTGAACTTACTGTAAACAAGCAACCTTCTGCTGAAGGAAGCAGGAAAGTAATTGTGCTTCCCATAAGAGATGAAGGGGATTTGTATTATTACAACTGGGTTCAGGAAAACATCAGAAAAGTGTCAGAATCCACCAATGGTGAAGTTGGCTACATACACATTCCGGATATGGGCCCGGATGGCCTCAACGAGTTTTCGAAGTATTTCTATCCACAGCTCAGCAAAAAAGCGCTGATTATTGATGATCGTGGAAACGGAGGCGGAAATGTTTCACCAATGATACTCGAACGCCTTCAACGTGAGGTTCAAAGATCAAACATGTCGCGTAATTCAAAACGCCCGGGTCATACTCCAGGCCAGATGATGCTGGGGCCAAAGGTGCTGCTTATCAATCAATATTCCGCTTCTGACGGCGATTTGTTTCCTTATGGATGGCGCAAATATGGATTGGGAAAGATTATCGGCGTGACCACCTGGGGAGGGGTTGTAGGTATTCGCGGCCCATTACCTTTTGTGGATGGCGCTGACTTGCGTAAACCTGAGTTTGCCAGTTATTCGGCTGATGAAAGTGAATGGATTATTGAAGGCCTCGGTGTTGAACCTGATATCTGGCTCGATAACGATCCGGCCAGGGAATATCAGGGCATTGACGACCAATTGAATAAAGCCATTGAAGTTATTCTTGAAGAACTGAAAGACTACCGGCCAATTCCTGAAATGCCACAAGCGCCTGATAAAAGCAGATAGCAAATATTACGAATCCCGCATGATTGACTATCCATATTGAAGCCTTTCATGTGGGATTTGTTACTTTCATTCATACTCAGAGTAGCATTTACTCGTCTTAGTTTCAACATTCACCGCTGCCAAAATAAAAATCCCCGCGAAGCATAACTGCAACGCAGGGAATATAACTTTAATGCACTAAGCAGTTAAGCCTGTGCTGTAGGAGCGCCAAGGCTGAAAGGCATGGTATCAGTTTCAGATTCCTTAATTGAACCATGCATAGACTCAAATTTTGAAATATTGTCTTTCAATGCTTTGAGTAAACGCTTGGCATGCTGAGGTGTTAGAATGATCCTGGCTTTTACTTTAGCCTTTGGAACCCCGGGCATCATTTTAACAAAATCAACAATAAATTCGGAATGAGAGTGAGTGATGATAGCCAAGTTGGAATAGATTCCTTCGGCAATCTCATCGCTGAGCTCAATATTAATCTGCTTGTTTTTCTGATTCTCTGTTGTCATAGTATATTTGTTTTTTGATTATCCAGAAAGGGTATAACTAAAGTTAATCACCTTTCGAGGCCATCAGTTGTTCGTATTCTTCAGTTGAACCAACTATTATCTGATCATAATCGCGCAAGCCGGTACCGGCAGGGATCAGGTGGCCAACAATAACATTCTCTTTCAAGCCGATGAGTTCATCCCTCTTTGCCATTACGGATGCTGATGTGAGCACCTTGGTGGTTTCCTGGAATGATGCTGCTGAAATCCAACTCTTGGTCTGAAGCGAAGCGCGGGTAATCCCCTGCAATACCTGTCGGCCTGTTGCAGGTTGCGCATCACGGGCTTCAACCAGTTTTTTATCGCGACGCTTGAGCAATGAATTTTCATCGCGCAGTTTACGCGCACTCAAAATCTGACCTGGAATATAATTGGTGGAATCAGCGGAATCAACCACGACTTTCTTACCGAAAATCCAGTCATTTTCTTCGTGGAAATCAGTTTTGTTAACCAATTCGCCTTCAAGGAACTTGGTATCTCCCGGATCTTCAACTTCAACTTTACGCATCATCTGGCGAACAATCACCTCAAAATGTTTGTCGTTGATTTTTACACCCTGTAAACGATAAACTTCCTGAACTTCATTCACGATGTACTCCTGGACCTTCATTGGGCCTTTGATAGCAAGGATATCGGCGGGTGTTGTAGCGCCGTCAGACAGAGGTGTTCCAGCCTTGACGTAGTCATTCTCCTGGGCAAGAATTTGCTTGGTTGTTGCAACCAGGTAACTTTTTTCCTCACCAGATTTGGAAGTGATGATCACTTCCCTGTTTCCACGCTTCAGTTTTTTGCCGAATGAAACAACGCCATCAATTTCAGAAACCACTGCCGGGTCAGAAGGATTACGTGCCTCGAACAGTTCGGTAACCCTAGGCAAACCACCAGTGATATCGCCCATTTTTCCAATCGCTCTAGGTATTTTAACCAGGATTTCGCCTGCTTTGATGATGTGCCCTTCTTCTACGATTATGTGCGATCCCACAGGAATATCGTACGATTTGATCACCATGTTATCGTCCGACATAATCTTCATCGAAGGATTTTTGGTCTTCTGCCTTGTCTCGATAATTACTTTATCGTGATAGCCGGTTTGTTCGTCAGATTCCACCTTGAAGGTTATACCTTCAAGGATATTTTCATAAGCAATCTTTCCTGAAGCTTCAGACAGGATTACTGCATTGTAGGGATCCCATTCAGCAATTAACTGGCCTTTAGTAACTTCAGCACCGCTTTTGAAATATAATTTCGATCCGTAAGGAATATGGGATGATGTGAGTGCGATGTTTGTATTTTTATCAACAATTCGCATTTCAGCTGAACGCCCGATTACCATATCATAAGCGCGGCCATCGGCTGCCTGATATTCAACATAACGCAGTTCATCTATTTCAATGACTCCATCAAACTTGGCAAGCACTTTAGAGGCAATGGCAATGCTTGAAGCAGTACCACCCACGTGGAATGTACGCAAGGTAAGCTGTGTTCCTGGCTCACCGATTGATTGTGCCGCAATAACACCAACTGCTTCACCTTTCTGAACCATTGCTCCAGTCGAAAGGTTTCGTCCGTAACATTTGGCACACACACCCTGTTTTGATTCGCAGGTTAATACCGAGCGGATTTCAACGGTTTCGATGGGCGAATTTTCAATAACGCTACAAATGCTTTCTGTAAGTTCTTCGCCAGCGCCAATGATCAGTTCGTTGGTCTGCGGATGATGCACATCATGCAGGGTAACACGGCCAAGGATACGATCGAAGAGTGTTTCAACAACTTCTTCGCTTTTTTTCAGGGATGTGACCATCAAGCCCCTTAAGGTTCCGCAGTCTTCTTCTGAAATAATTACATCCTGGGCAACATCAACCAAACGGCGAGTGAGATAACCGGCATCGGCAGTCTTAAGAGCTGTATCAGCCAAACCTTTACGTGCACCGTGCGTAGAAATGAAGTATTCAAGAACGGATAAGCCTTCCTTGAAGTTCGACAGAATAGGATTCTCAATAATTTCGCCACCTGTTGCTCCTGATTTTTGTGGCTTGGCCATCAAACCACGCATACCCGACAACTGACGTATCTGTTCTTTTGAACCACGGGCGCCTGAATCGAGCATCATGTAAACCGGGTTGAACCCTTGTTTATCTTTCGTCAGCTTCTCCATCAGTGTGGTGGTAAGGTGCGAATTGGTATGTGTCCAGATATCAATAATCTGATTATACCTCTCATTGTTGGTGATGAATCCCATATTATAGTTCATCAACACTTCTTCAACCTCCAGGTTGGCTTCTTCAATCAATTTAGTCTTGACTTCCGGAACAATAACATCACCCAGGTTAAATGATAATCCACCTTTGAAGGCCATCGTAAATCCCATGTCCTTGATATCATCGAGGAATTTGGCAGCTTTAGCGTTGCCTGTTTTCTTAAGGATATCACCGATAATGTCCCTGAGCGCTTTTTTAGTAAGCAACTGATTGATATAACCATATTCTTTGGGAACCACCTGATTAAACAAAACGCGGCCAACAGTAGTTTCTATTATCTTCTGCACATAGGTTCCATTTTCAGGAACTTCAATTCTCACTTTTATATAGGCGTGCAAATCAACAATACGTTCGTTGTAAGCAATGATTACCTCTTCAGGAGAATAGAAAGTCATGCCTTCACCTTTCACTAAATGTTCGGGTGAGTTGTAACGGCCTTTGGTAATATAGTAAAGACCCAAAACCATGTCCTGCGATGGAACGGTAATAGGTGCGCCATTGGCTGGGTTCAAAATATTGTGCGAAGCCAGCATTAAGATCTGGGCTTCAAGAATAGCAGCATTGCCAAGTGGAACGTGAACAGCCATCTGGTCACCGTCGAAGTCGGCATTGAAAGCAGTACAAACCAGCGGGTGCAACTGAATGGCTTTCCCTTCAATAAGTTTCGGCTGGAAAGCCTGGATGCCTAAGCGGTGAAGCGTTGGTGCACGGTTAAGAAGAACCGGGTGACCTTTAAGGATACTCTCGAGAATGTCCCATACTACCGGGTCTTTGCGATCAACAATTTTCTTGGCCGATTTTACGGTTTTAACGATGCCGCGTTCAAGAAGCTTGCGGATGATGAAAGGTTTATAAAGCTCAGAAGCCATTTCCTTTGGCAAACCACATTCATAGAGCTTCAGTTCCGGTCCGACCACAATAACCGAACGGCCTGAGTAGTCAACACGCTTTCCGAGAAGGTTCTGACGAAAACGACCTTGTTTACCTTTCAAGCTATCGCTCAACGATTTGAGTGCCCGGTTCGATTCAGTTTTAACTGAACTGGCTTTTCTTGAATTATCGAACAAAGAATCAACAGCTTCCTGGAGCATGCGTTTTTCATTACGCATAATCACATCGGGTGCTTTGATCTCAATAAGCCTTTTGAGGCGATTGTTACGAATAATTACACGACGGTACAAGTCGTTTAGATCGGAAGTGGCAAAACGGCCACCATCCAAAGGTACGAGAGGACGCAATTCGGGTGGGATCACCGGAACTACTTTTACAATCATCCATTCAGGCCTGTTTTCTATGCGTTTCTGCCCATCGCGGAAAGCCTCAAAAACCTGCAGGCGCTTAAGGATATCCTGCTTGCGTTGCTGTGAAGTTTCTTTATTGGCGCGGTCGCGAAGTTCAAAAGATTCTTTGTCGAGGTCGAGCCTGGCTAATAAATCGTGCAATGCTTCAGCGCCCATTTTCGCGATAAACTTTTCAGGATCGCTATCATCGAGATACTGGTTGTCTTTTGGAAGCGTGTCAAGTACATCAAAATATTCTTCTTCCGAGAGAAAATCAAGATATTGGATTCCATCGTGGCGTTTCACACCTGCATTGATAATCACGTACTTTTCATAGTAAATGATTGCTTCAATCTTCTTGGTGGTAAGTCCAAGTAAGGCGCCAATTTTATTTGGCAAAGACCTGAAAAACCAGATGTGCGCTACCGGCACAACCAATTGAATATGCCCCATACGTTCGCGGCGAACCTTCTTCTCAGTAACTTCAACACCACAACGATCGCAAACAATGCCTTTATAACGGATGCGTTTGTATTTTCCGCAATGGCATTCCCAATCCTTTACAGGTCCGAAAATCCGTTCGCAGAAAAGTCCGTCGCGTTCGGGTTTGTAAGTCCTGTAATTAATGGTTTCGGGCTTAAGTACTTCTCCGCTCGAACGTTCAAGAATATGTTCAGGCGATGTGAGGCTTATAGTGATACTTGAAAAAACGCTGCCTACGGGATTATCTTTTCTAAATGCCATTTGATTATATTAAATATCCAAATTTTAACTATTATATAAAAATCCACATTGACTTTACCTTGGGGGATCTAGTCAAAGGTTACATCGAGGCAAAGGCCTCTGAGTTCATGGATCAAAACGTTGAACGATTCAGGAATTCCTGGTGTAGGCATGTTCTGGCCTTTCACAATTGACTCATATGCCTTGGCCCTGCCCATTACATCGTCAGATTTTACGGTAAGAACCTCCTGAAGAATGTTAGCGGCGCCGAAAGCTTCAAGCGCCCAAACTTCCATTTCTCCAAAACGCTGACCACCAAACTGTGCCTTACCACCCAATGGTTGCTGGGTAATAAGTGAATATGGGCCAATTGAACGGGCGTGCATTTTATCGTCAACCATGTGGTGTAGCTTCATCATGTAGATGTAGCCAACGGTTGCAGGCTGGTCAAAGCGCTCACCGGTTCCACCATCGAAAAGAAAAACCTGACCGTTTTCAGGCAAGTTTGCATCTCGGAGGTATTGGTTGATTTGTTCAATCTTGCCACCATCAAAAATCGGTGAAGCAAAATGCAAACCTAACTTAGAAGCTGCCCAACCAAGGATGGTTTCATAAATCTGCCCGAGGTTCATACGCGAAGGCACACCAAGAGGATTCAAAACAATATCAACGGGAGTTCCGTCTTCGAGGAAAGGCATATCTTCATCACGAACAATCCGTGCAACAATGCCCTTGTTTCCATGACGGCCGGCCATTTTATCGCCAACAGTAAGTTTACGTTTTTTTGCTACATAAACCTTCGCCATTTGCACAATACCGTTGGGAAGTTCATCACCAACTGTGGCAACGAATTTCTTGCGGTTGTATACGCCTAGAATCTCCTTGTAATGAATCACATAATTATTGATCATTTCCTTGATCATGTCATTCTTATCCTTATCGGTTGTCCACCGGTTCGGATTAATGTTGTTATAATCAAGGCCCATAAGTAATTTATGGGTGAACTTGGTTTTTTTGGGGATCACAACTTCCCTGAAGTTATTGGAAACTCCCTGGGAGGTTTTCCCGTTCAGAATAACGGTTAACTTATCAACCAGCTTGGTTTTTAAATCATTAACGTTACGGGTGTATTCATCGTCAAGTACTTTGACAACGTCTTTATCTTTGACTTTTGATTTTTTATCTTTAAATACCCTTGAGAAAAGTTTCTTTTCGACAACCACACCACGCATGGATGGAGGTGCTTTTAGTGAGGCGTCTTTCACATCGCCGGCTTTATCGCCAAAGATCGCGCGTAAAAGCTTTTCTTCCGGAGTTGGATCGCTTTCTCCTTTAGGAGTAATCTTGCCAATGAGGATATCTCCTTCTTTTACTTCAGCTCCTATTCGGATCAAACCATTCTCGTCCAGATCTTTTGTTGCTTCGGCACTCACATTTGGAATGTCGTTGGTTAGTTCTTCAACACCACGTTTTGTGTCGCGTACTTCCAGAACAAACTCTTCGATGTGAACCGAGGTAAAGATATCTTCCCTGACAATGCGTTCGGAAATAACTATGGCATCTTCAAAGTTATAGCCTTTCCAGGGCATGAAGGCAACCATGAGATTACGACCCAAAGCAAGTTCGCCGTTTTGAGTGGCGTAGCCCTCGCAGAGCACTTGTCCCTTGATAACTTTAGTTCCTTTTTGAACCGTAGGCCTAAGGTTAATACAGGTATTCTGGTTTGTTCTTGCAAATTTGGTTAGCTGATATCGTTTTACATCATCATCGAAACTAACAAGGCGTTCATTTTCATCGCGTGTATAACGGATCACAATTTCCTTTGCATCCACGTATTCTACAATACCTGTGCCTTCGGCATGGAGCAGCACCCGCGAATCGCGGGCAACAGCTTCCTCAATACCTGTTCCAACAAGCGGAACTTCAGGGTTCAGGAGCGGAACTGCCTGACGCATCATATTCGATCCCATCAATGCACGATTCGCATCATCATGCTCCAGGAATGGAATGAGTGATGCCGCAATAGAAGCAATCTGATTGGGTGCCACATCAATAAGGTGCAACTTTGTGCGATCCACAATAGGATAATCGGCAAGGTACCTTACTTTAACATTTTCGTCGGCAATGTGTCCGTTGTCAGCAATCGGAGTGCTGGCCTGCGCAATAATTTTATTTTCTTCTTCTTCGGCACTCAGATAAGTTGGGGCTTCTTTTAGCATTACTTCACCTTCAACAACACGTTGGTAAGGTGTTTCAATAAATCCCATCCGGTTGATCTTTGCGAATACGCAAAGCGAAGAGATCAGACCAATATTTGGTCCTTCAGGTGTTTCAATCGTACAAAGTCGGCCATAGTGGGTATAATGAACGTCGCGCACTTCAAAACCGGCGCGCTCACGCGACAAACCACCTGGGCCTAAGGCAGATACCCTGCGTTTATGTGTTAGCTCCGACAATGGATTTGTTTGATCCATGAATTGTGAGAGCTGGTTGGTTCCAAAAAATGAGTTGATAACCGACGATAATGTTTTGGCATTGATCAGGTCGGTGGGTGTGAACACCTCATTGTCACGTACATTCATGCGCTCCCTTATGGTTCGCGCCATACGTGCGAGCCCAACGCCAAACTGGTTGTACAATTGCTCTCCAACAGTACGAACGCGGCGGTTGCTGAGGTGGTCAATGTCATCTACTTCAGTACGGTCGTTAATCAACCCGATCAGATACCTGATAATGGAAATGATATCTTCCTTGGTCAGGACGCGCGTTTCAACGGGTATATCAAGTTTAAGCTTTTTATTGATCCGGTAACGTCCAACTTCTCCAAGGTCGTAGCGTTTGTCTGAGAAAAAGAGTTTCTCGATTATTCCGCGCGCTGTTTCCTCATCAGGAGGCTCGGCATTACGAAGCAGACGATAAATAAACTCAACGGCTTCCTTCTCTGAGTTGGCCGTATCTTTTTGCATGGTATTGAATATGATGGAGTAATCCTGCACATTCGCGCCTTCCTTGTGAATAAGGATTGCTTTCGCGCCCGATTCAACAATCATATCAATATGACTGTTCTCCAGGACAGTTTCACGGTCAATGATAACCTCAGTCCTTTCAATTGATACAACCTCGCCGGTATCTTCATCAACAAAGTCTTCGATCCAGGTTTTAAGTACCCTGGCAGCCAGGCGGCTTCCAACAGCTTTTTTAACTGCTGTTTTGCTTACTTTAATTTCTTCGGCCAGACCGAAGATTTCAAGAATGTCCCTGTCGCTCTCGTAGCCAATGGCCCGAAGCAGGGTTGTGACCGGCAATTTCTTCTTACGGTCAATGTATGCGTACATCACGTTATTGATGTCTGTCGTAAATTCCATCCACGATCCTTTGAACGGGATGATACGTGCAGAATACAATTGTTGTCCGTTGGCATGAAATGAAGTACCGAAAAAGACACCAGGCGAGCGGTGCAATTGAGAAACCACAACGCGTTCAGCGCCATTAACGATAAAAGTGCCCCTTGGAGTCATGTAAGGGATCATGCCAAGATAAACATCCTGGATAATGGTTTCGAAATCCTCGTGTTCGGGATCAGTACAGTATAGTTTGAGTTTGGCCTTTAGTGGAACGCTGTATGTAAGGCCTCTTTCGATACATTCTTCGATTGAGTAGCGGGGTGGGTCAATAAAATAGTCCAGAAATTCGAGGACGAAATTGTTGCGCGCATCTGAGATTGGAAAGTTTTCACTAAAAACTTTAAAAAGGCCTTCATTTACCCGGTTTTCAGGATTGGTTTCCAACTGAAAAAAATCCTGGAAGGATTTAAGTTGGATATCAAGAAAGTCAGGATATTCGGCCTTAATCTGAGCAGATGCAAAACTAATTCTGTTTGATTTTACTAGTACCAAGGTTGATTGAATTTTAAGTTTGCAGCTAAATAATTTGTAAAGACGACCCGCATTGAGAATAGGTCAAAATAGACCACTCAACCTCCGGGAGGTTGATGTGGTCTATTTGTATAATCGGTGTTGAAGCTATTTAACTTCAACTTCAGCGCCAGCTTCTTCGAGCTGTTTTACCAGTGCGTCAGCTTCGTCCTTGGAGATACCTTCTTTAATTGCTTTAGGAGCGGCATCTACCAATTCTTTAGCTTCTTTCAGGCCAAGGCTGGTGAGTTCTTTAACTAATTTTACCACGGCCAATTTTGATTGTCCGGGGTGTTTGAGGATTACATCAAACTGGGTTTGTTCTTCAACCACTGGAGCGGCATCAGCGGCACCGCCTGCCATCATAACAGGAGCAGCTGCTGCTGGTTCAATTCCGTATTCGTCTTTCAGAATTTTAGCCAATTCATTGACTTCTTTTACTGTAAGGTTTACCAGTTGTTCTGCGAAAGCTTTCAAATCTGCCATTTTATTTGAGTTGTTTAAATGTTCTTGATAATTGATTATTAATTTTAAAATTCAGTCTCAATCGGACTGGTATCTGAAAATTGATCAGGCTGCTGAGTCTTTTTCAGATAAAGTTTTTACAATGCCGGCAATTTTCGCCCCACCCGATTGTAATGCTGAGATTACGTTGCGGGCTGGTGATTGCAGCAATGCTACGAGATCGCCAACCAATTCATTCTTTGATTTAATGTTGATGAGAAAATCAATCTGGTCATCCCCAATGTAAGCCATCTCTTCAATATAGGCGGCTTTGAGTACGGGTCTTTGAGATGTTTTTCTGAATTCCTTGATCAGTTTTGCTGGATCGTTTGCAACATCGGATATCATGATAGCTGTAGGCCCTGTAAGTACATCGTACAAGCCTGAGAAATCCCTTTCGGAACGCTCCATGGCTTTTCTTAACAAGGTGTTTTTAACAACTATTAATTTGATATCTCTCTTGAAACAAAGCCTGCGTAATTGATTTGTGACTTCAACATTCAATTCAGATGTATCGGTGATATACAAGCAACTGAGACTTTTCAGCCGCTCGCTCAGAGATTCTATTAACTGGGTCTTTTCTTCCTTTTTCATAACTCCTTCAGTTATTGCTTAATCAATATTAATCCGGTTCGTGATCCATTATTGAATGGTTGAACCTTCATAATATCTACAAGCTAATGGATTTAGGATCAACATGAATACCCGGGCTCATGGTACTTGAGATAAAAACACTCTTTACATAAGTACCTTTTGCTGATGAGGGTTTCAATTTTACAATAGTCTGGAGCAATTCTCTTGCATTTTCCACGATCTTATCCACATCAAATGAAACCTTTCCAACGGAGGCATGAATGATACCGAATTTATCAACTTTAAAGTCGATCTTTCCGGCTTTCACTTCATTCACAGCTTTTCCAATTTCCATTGTCACGGTTCCGGCTTTGGGGTTTGGCATAAGACCACGGGGTCCGAGAATTTTACCCAGTGCACCAATTTTGGGCATCACAGTAGGCATAGTGATAATCACATCAACATCGGTCCAACCCGCTTTAATTTTTGTGACATAGTCATCAAGTCCTACATAATCAGCGCCAGCAGCAATGGCTTCTTCTTCCTTTTCAGGAGTACAAAGAACGAGAACCCTGATAGTTTTACCTGTTCCGTGGGGCAGTGTAACGATACCTCTCACCATTTGATTGGCTTTTCGTGGATCAACGCCCAGGCGGACATCAACATCAACTGAAGCATCAAATTTTGTGTAAGTGATTTCTTTTACAAGCTTAGCAGCATCGGGTAAGTTATAGAGAACGTTCTTGTCAACTTTAGCCAAAGACTCTTTTCGTTTTTTCGTAAGTGTTGCCATCTTTTTTAATAAGTTAGCGTTTGCATAGGTTTTTTAACACATTCATCCATTGTCGTTATTTAGCGGCAATGGGTGATTTACCTTTGATCGTGATTCCCATGCTTCGGGCAGTTCCTGCAACCATACTCATTGCCGAATCAATAGTGAAAGCATTGAGGTCAGTCATTTTGGCTTCAGCAATGGCCTGAACCTGCTCCCAGGTAATTGATGCAATCTTGGCGCGGTTAGGTTCAGCAGAACCTTTCTTAACTTTTGATGCTTCAAGTAACTGAACAGCAACAGGCGGGGTTTTAACGATAAAAGTGAACGATTTATCCTTGAAAACAGTAATGATCACAGGGATCAGCTTGCCCATAGAGTTTTGTGTACGGGCATTGAACTGTTTACAGAATTCCATGATGTTCACCCCTTTCGCACCCAAAGCAGGCCCAACTGGAGGAGATGGATTAGCGGCTCCGCCCTTAATCTGCAATTTAATAATTCCAGTTATTTCTTTTGCCATGTTCTATTATCAGGTAAATAGGTGAATACTAAATAAATAAATGCCTTAACAGGCAGTGTAGGTACTACTCTTTTTCAACTTGCATGAAACTTAGTTCCAGTGGTGTTTTTCTTCCGAAGATCTTAACCATCACTTTCAGTCTCTTCTTTTCTTCATTGATCTCTTCGATCACACCGCTAAAACTGTTAAAAGGTCCGTCAATAACTGTAACTGTTTCGCCAACAATAAACGGAATATTCAATTCTTCCCCTTTTTCTGACATTTCATCAACTCTACCCAGGATGCGGTTAACTTCTGTCATCCGCAATGGTTCAGGTTCTCCTTTTGATCCAAGAAAACCCAATACCCCGGGTACGTTTCTTAAAACGTGGGGAATCTCTCCGGTTAAAACGGCCTCAACCAGGACATAGCCTGGAAAGAAGTTCCGTTCTTTACTGATTTTCTTACCCTTTCTGATCTGGTAAACCTTCTCAGTAGGAATAAGAATTTGCGAAACATAATCCTTTAATCCTAAGCGATTGACTTCACTCTCGATGTATTGTTTCACCTTCTTTTCATTTCCGGTAATGGCTCGTAAAACGTACCATTTTTTTAATTCATCGCTCATGCTTAGTGTTGAAATTGAAAAGAATTAATACCAGGATATAATTGATGTGTTGCAGTGCTGCGATCAAACAAGCTTGTAAAATTGTTCAAGGATTGTTTGAAAGGATTTATCCATCAAATAAACCACCGAAGCGATTATAAGGGAAGCAATGGATACAACAATAGCACTACTCTGCAGCTCACTCCATGTAGGCCAGGAAACTTTATGCATCAGCTCATCGTAACTTTCACTGACGTATGTTTGTAATTTGAATTTTGCCATAATTTGCAAATGTTTGCACGGGTGGAGAGGCTCGAACTCCCGACACTCGGTTTTGGAGACCGATGCTCTACCAACTGAGCTACACCCGTTTGAATTTCTATTTAAAAATCAAAAATGCTTATGAGAATTGCCGCTTTGGCAATTCTCATAAAACATTAGCTATTAATCAAGAATCTCAGTGATCTGACCAGCACCAACAGTACGGCCACCTTCACGGATCGCAAAGCGTAATCCTTTGTTCAATGCAATCTGGTGAATCAATTGTACAGTAATTGTGAGGTTATCGCCTGGCATTACCATTTCAACACCTTCCGGAAGAATAACTTCACCAGTTACGTCAGTGGTCCTGAAATAGAACTGTGGACGATACCTGTTGTGGAATGGCGTGTGACGGCCACCTTCTTCTTTTTTCAGGATATAAACTTCTGCCTTGAATTCTTTATGAGGTTTTACCGAACCGGGTTTGGCAATTACCATACCACGACGGATAGCATCCTTATCAATACCACGGAGTAATAAACCTGCGTTATCTCCAGCTTCACCAGTATCGAGAAGTTTGCGGAACATTTCAACACCGGTTACTACTGATTTCATTTTTTCAGCGCCCAAACCGATAATATCTACAGGGTCGCCAACATGGATAACACCGGTTTCAATTCTTCCGGTTGCAACTGTACCTCGACCAGTGATTGAGAACACGTCTTCAACCGGCATGAGGAATTCCTTATCGCGGTCACGGACCGGAAGTGGTATCCAGGTGTCAACTGCATTCATTAATTCCATAATCTGATCTTGTCCGGCTGGTTCATTATTTAAGCCTGCCAGGGCTGAACCGCGGATAACAGGAGAGTTTTCGCCGTCGAAGCCATAGAAAGTCAGCAGATCGCGGATTTCCATTTCAACGAGTTCGAGAAGTTCTTCGTCATCAACAAGGTCAACTTTGTTCATGAAAACTACCAGACGTGGAACACCAACCTGACGGGCAAGCAGAATATGTTCACGCGTTTGAGGCATTGGGCCATCGGTTGCGGCAACAACCAGAATTGCGCCATCCATCTGCGCAGCACCTGTAACCATATTTTTAATATAGTCAGCGTGGCCGGGGCAATCAACGTGAGCATAGTGCCTGTTTTCTGTTTGGTATTCAACATGGGCAGTGTTAATGGTAATACCCCTTTCTTTTTCTTCAGGAGCATTATCAATGGAATCAAACGACTTGAATTCCGATAAACCTTTTGCTGATAGTACCAGGGTAATTGCAGCGGTAAGGGTGGTTTTGCCATGGTCAATGTGGCCAATTGTGCCAACATTAACGTGGGGTTTTGTACGTTCGAATTTTGCTTTTGCCATATCGAATTAATTGTTATTGATTAATAAAAGTTGGTTTTCAACTAAAATTGAGCCAATGATGAGATTTGAACTCATGACCCCTTCCTTACCAAGGAAGTGCTCTACCCCTGAGCTACATCGGCTGATTATCTAATATTTCCATGCCTTTGCAGCCCATATTGTAACTCCCGGCCCAGCCAGGATCTTTTAAACTACATCGGCCTTAAAAACTGAGCGGAAGACGGGGCTCGAACCCGCCACCTAAAGCTTGGAAGGCTTTCGCTCTACCAAATGAGCTACTTCCGCTAATAAAACCAGTGGGGAGAGGAGGATTCGAACCTCCGAAGGCTTCGCCAACAGATTTACAGTCTGCCCCATTTGACCGCTCTGGTATCTCCCCATGAACAATACTTTAAAGAACTGAGCCGATAGAGGGATTCGAACCCACGACCCGCTGATTACAAATCAGCTGCTCTGGCCAGCTGAGCTATATCGGCGTCTATACTTTATCCCTTCCTTAAGTCAATCACCCTCTGATAAAACAATCTATGAACTTAAACCCTCTTTATATTGATTGCTTTTGTGCGGCAATGATCCATTTCGGCGGAATATTCAATGCTATTAATGAAAGCAGTCCTTTCTAAAAAAAGGACTGCAAAAGTATAAAAGTTCCATGAAACTACAAAAATACTTGTAGTTTTTTTTTACACTAAATTATTCACCCCTCAGTTTTTCCTTGTATTTCTTGATTTGTTTGCGCAAAGCTTCTACTGAATCATCTATAGCTTCTTCGAAAGTCTTGCATTGTTTTTTCGCAAAGAGGTCATTACCACGTACAATCAGGCGCACTTCAGCGATTTTATTTTCCTGTTTATCGTGGTTCTCGAGTCTTAGAGTTACTTCGCTTGAAATTATTCCTTCATAAAAGCCTGAGAGTTTTCCTACTTTATCCTGGATAAAGTCGTCCAGTCTTTGATCTGTTTTGAAATGTACTGATGTAATCTTAACCTTCATAAATGCCTCCTTTTGTTTTAAGCTTTCGGATGAGCTTGTTGGTAAATATGTTTGATTCGTTCAATTGTATTATGCGTATATACTTGCGTTGCCGCTAGACTGGAATGTCCCAGCAATTCTTTAATCGCATTCAAATCGGCGCCGTTATTGAGCATTCCTGTTGCAAAACTATGTCTGAGAATATGTGGGCTTCTTTTAGGCTGGGTCGTAACAAACGCCAGGCTTTGGGTTACTATTGTATAAATGAGTTTAGGATAGGCTTTCTCCCCTTTCTCAGTAATGATGAAATAACTATCAGGTGAAACAGAGCCAAACTGCTCTTCTTTTACTTTTATGAACTCATTCATGGCATCTGACAGATAGGATCCAAAAGGTATTATACGCTGCTTATTCCTTTTGCCTGTGACCCGTAAGTTCATTGATGCCAGATCTACATCTATATGTTTTAATCCAATTAGTTCCGATACCCTCATGCCTGTTGCATAAAGCATCTCAAGTACGATCCTGTTACGCACACCTTTAAAATCGGCTTCAAAATGTTCGGATGTGAAAAGCGATTTCATCTTTCCCTTTTCGATGAATACAGGCAGGTTTTTGGCTGTCTTAAGCGAAACGACCTTCTGCATTGGGTTCACCAGGATAACTTCACGTTTAATAAGAAACCTGAAGTATGATTTTAATGTGGAAAGTTTGCGGTTGGCTGAGCGTGCGGTTGCTCCTGATTGGATCAGGTATGAAAGCCAGGAACGAATGATCTGGTGGTCAATATCCTTAGATTCAATATTGCCGTAGATAGATTCAATATATCCATAAAACTGGACAAGGTCGTTGCGGTATGCGGTTATGGTATGAGGGGAGTAATGTTTCTCAGAAGTAAGGAAAAGAATAAAATCATCAACACGCATATCAAAAAAATAAGGAGACAAATATGCTTTCTATACCCAATAGTAATTAACGGCTAAAATTACTACATTATTACGGTACAAGCAAATTTACCTCCAAATATGTGGAGATAATAAAAGATTTAAATATGATTTAAATCAACTCCTGGATTTGCATTTGCTGAACGTAGATGGCTTTGAGCCTTTCTTCACGTTTCTTGATTGAAGGTTTTGTGAACTTCTGTCTTTCGCGCAGTTCTCTTACTACACCGGTTTTCTCAAATTTCCTTTTGAGTTTTTTTAAGGCTTTATCAATGTTTTCGCCTTCTTTTACTGGTACAATGATCATATATTATTTCTACTTACTAATTAATTATTTTTAGGGGCTGCAAAATTATACATTCGTTTTCAAAGTACCAAACCTTATCACAAATTCTTTTTCAGAAACTCTGTCATCATCCTGAAAAGGTGCAACCTGGTGTTTCCTCCATAAATACCATGATCACGATCAGGGTAGAACATCAGGTCAAATTGCTTGTCTGCTTTTACGAGGGCATCAATCATCTCAACAGAATTCTGAACATGCACATTATCATCGGCAGTGCCGTGAACCAGCAGTAGCCTGCCTTTCAACTGATCTGCAAAATTGATGGGTGAATTATCATCATACCCGCCCGGGTTTTCCTGAGGTGTGCGCATGTATCGTTCGGTGTAGATATTATCATAATATCTCCATGAGCTTACTGAAGCTACTGCAATGCCCGTACTGAAATATTCGCTTCCTTTGGTCATACAGAGCAAAGTCATGTACCCGCCGTAGCTCCAGCCAAAGATTCCAATCCTTGAACTATCAACATAAGGCAATGATGAGAGGTATTTTGCAGCTTCAATCTGATCAATGGTTTCGTATTTGCCTAATTGCAGGTAGGTCATTTTCTTAAACTCCTCACCCCTACCGCCAGTTCCGCGGTTATCAACTGAAACGATGATATATCCCATTTGCGCAAGCATCTGAAACCATCCGGTTTGCCCGCGGCCCCATGAGTTTGTAACTGATTGCGACCCCGGCCCACCATATACATACATAAAAACAGGATACTTTTTATTTGGGTCAAAATCAGGCGGTTTGATCATCATTCCATTGAGCAATACCTGCTCAGAGGTAGTAAATGAAAAAAGTTCCGTTTGCGAAAAACCGTACTCCTGCGCTAATTTCTTCAGCTCACTATTATCTTCAAGTAAGCGGATTGTCTTCCCGCTCTTATCGTTGATGGTAACATAATCGGGATGATCAATTGATTGCCTGAACGCTATGTAATAGTCAAATGTTGTGCTGAACCTGGCACTGCAATTTCCGTTCTCTTCTGATAAACGTTTATCATTTTTGCCTTTTAGGTTCACACAATAGATTTCACGATTCCAGGCCAGTTGTTTAGCTGCCTGATAATAAACCAGGTTGTTTTTAGGGTCAACACCATAAAAATCAGTTACATCCCAGTTTCCTGAAGTGAGCGGCCTGATCAGCTTTCCGTTGAGATCATACAGATAAATATGATTGTACCCGCTTTGCTCGCTCGTGATCACAAAATGATTTTCATCATTAAGAAATGTGAAATCGTTGGTAATATCAATGTAATACTTATTGGTTTCGGTATAAATAATCTTGGTTTTTCCTAAGTCGGCATCGGCAAGAAGGATTTCCAGCTTGTTCTGGTGGCGGTTCAAACGTTGTATGGCGAGTTGAGAAGGGTTGTTGGTCCATTGAAACCTGGGAAGGTAGATGTCGGTTTCTTCGCCTGTGTCAACTTGAATCATTTCTCCACTTGATACATTATATATATGTATGCTAACAACCGAATTGTCCTCGCCGGCTTTTGGATATTTGAATTTATGGTGCTCAGGATACAAATTGCCATAGTTCTCCATCCAGAATTCCTTTACATTGCTTTCGTCGAACCGCATAAATGCAATGTTCTTTCCATCAGGCGACCAGTAAAATCCTTTTGTGATCGCAAATTCTTCTTCGTAAACCCAATCGGTGGTGCCGTTAATGATGCAGCGATCCAGGCCATCATGTGTGATTTGAACCTCAACACCCGAATCAAGGTTCACAAGAAAGAGATTGTTATCGCGGACAAAGGCCACTTTGCTTCCATCAGGTGAAAAGTCGGCAAGCCTTTGTTTCCCATTTGGGCTAAGCAGCGTTAGTTTTTCAAGCTTCCGATCATACACATAATAATCTAAGTGGGATGAATGGCGATAGATGCTTTCGGTTGCGGTGGCCAGCAATATCTTCTGCTCGTCGTTGCTGAAGGAATAGCTGCCAAATTTGATGGGGTTTACTTCACCCACGGGAATGAGCATGCCCGGATGTAAGATTGTATTCTCCAGCATGCTATTATCGTAGCGATATTGATTGATTGAATCTCTTTCCCTGACGATATAGTGTATCCCATCATTCATGGATAGCAGTCCCCGGATACCTTTTGGATTAAATTTTCCGCTTACCCAAATGTCTTCGAGCGTAATCTGTTTTTGTTCTTCCTGGCCATAGGAGTTGTTGGAACACAGGCAGGCTAAAGCAAGTAGTGTAAGAAAAGTTTTGGTAGTCATCTGATGGTAAAGTTTAGATATGAGATGCCAAACTTATGAAATTTTGAGATAATGGTTGCTGAGCAAAGCCAATTTTGTATTTTTGCGGCTTATGAGATATCAGCTCAGTTGGTTTAGTCCGCCGCGGCGGATGACAGGCAAGAGGGCACTGGTTCTATGAAATTTTAAAATAAGAGATATTAGCTCAGTTGGTTTAGAGCGCTTGCTTGACAGGCAAGGGGTCACTGGTTCGAATCCAGTATATCTCACACTGATAATAAGCAATTTATGGAGTCAAACCTATGAGTTGCTTTTTTTATTTGCATACTTTTTGCATACATTCATATTATATAAATATGTCATAACTATTCTCTTTGCCCCTTGAAAACATAGGCATAAGGCGCATTTTTGTGAAATGAGTGCACAAGTGCACAGCTTCCAAGTAATTTTAGAAACTGTTCTGCTGCTGTTGGATTATTGCAACCCTGTGCACTTAAACACTGGTGAAGGTCTAAAAAAAAGTCTCCGGGTTGGGTTAATATAAAAGTAAGAGCATGGTTTTTCAGCTGTCCTCATGCTATTCAGCGTTATCCGTGAATTAAATACGACTAATCCTCATTTGGCATCATGATAAAGATAGCAGGTTGCGGATCATCAATATCATTGGCTGAGCAAATTGCTTTCAGTGTTACAATCCTTGATAACCTATCATCCTCAAAGGTTTCATTAGGTAGCCAATCATCTTTGTCTGGTAAGCGGCAGGATAATTTGAACCTGATAATATTTTCATTCGGATTGGCTCCGGCATATACTCGGAACATCCAAAGAATATCCCAAAGTCTGCCATCTTCATCCTGCTCACCTTTCATTTCAGTCGGGACTTTAACGTATTTTTCAAAGACTGCTTTGCTCAGATAAAAAGGTGTTCTGATGCCAACTTCATCCAGGTATTGCTGATCAATCTTTACAAGCGTGCCGTCAGCAACAGCTTCTTTTGTGGTATAGCTGAATATTACTTTCATTTCTATTAGGGTTAAAAGTGACAGAGTGACACAATTCCATACCATCCGGGGTGTACCTTGTGTATATTACATACACACCCCAATACGGTAAAGTTTTGGTCACTCAGTCACTAATTAAAATAGCTGATAAATATGTTCATCGGGATTGAACCCGGGGGAATCTATAGGAGTCAACCTAGTTTTAGGTTTCAATCCTATTAGCCAGTTCAGTACCAGCCTCAATAGCAATAGCGCAAATTTCACTTACACTTTTACTTGGATATGCATAGGTCATCAGGCTTTGGAAGGCAAGGCCAATGAAGTATTCACGCTTGGTCAACTCTGATGCCATAGGCGTTGTGTAGATTTTGCCACCATTGCTATGTCCTGATATTTTATCGCTCAGGTTAGCAATTTCAGTAGTAAGGTCATAAATTGCCTGGCTCATAACACATTCTCCTTTAAAGGTTCCTTTTGCAGTTGACCAGGTTTCTCCACAATTGTAGTCTGCTCATTGCAGTTGAAGCACCATTCCAATACAGTTCCTGAATCAGCATCATAGATATGATCAGTGTTCACATTCACCCATTTGCAGCGGGCGACTTCTTCCGAGCCGCAATCACTGCACACCTGTTTATAGTTCATGGCTTCGATGAGTATTGTAGTATAACTTGTTTTGCCTCATCAATTGTCATTCCGCCAAGCAAATTCACAATCGCAGGGTGCATCCTGATAGTCTTTCTGGCTATTTCAAGCCTGTGCCATTCAGGAGTACCTTTGGGGGGAAGTTTGTTAGTTTTCATCACATTGATATTTTATAGTTTAACCACAATAAGGATTACCACTGCCGTGATAAACTTCTTCATCGGCAGCATTGGAGAGAAATACCTTGTAAGGAGCTTCACCACATGAAGTGCAGTAAGTATGCTTTCCTCTAGGCCAGTAATAGCAATTCATGCCTTTAGGAATGTTGCATTTACAGGTTTTGCATTGTGCGTCATATCGGGTTGTGATCATACGGGGGTCATCTTTGTAGCGTTTCATAGGTCTGTTTTTTACTTGTTTAGCAGGAATCTCTTGAGGTTTCAGGTTTAACCAGAAATCAAAGAACATGCACTCAAACATTACTGGTAAATTTTCTTTCAGGAATGTTCCCAAATTGCACCCTGAGTAATTGTTCAGGAGTTGCTCGTAAGTTTTCTTGGTAATCATAGGTAGTCAAGGTATCTGAACCATGAATGAAATCCATCGGGACCTGTGCCGTGAACTTCTACAAGATGTCCTGTAGGTGATTCACAAATATGCGACTGAGACCATTGCAGCAATACATCAAGGCTGGGATGTTCCACTTCATTCAGAAAGTTTAAAATGATTGGCCCTACATCGAATTCATGACCATTTGCTTTCATGATCAGCCTGGAACTTGATGTAGGCAATAGTTCAATGGCATTGCCCTGAATGAACTGATGCCCGTTACATTTAAAATCTGAGGATAATGTAAATTTCATTGCCATAGGTTTTAAGTGTGAATTGCCCATCCCTGGGTTTTACCAACACATACTGAGAATGATGGCGCACCACCACTGCCATAACCATCATGAGGGCCATGATAGATGATACCACCATTGCCACAGAACTTATCTTCCTTCTTCCTGACAAATTCAAAAGATTTAGGAGCGAAGTCATTGTATACGGTAGTTACAGTACCAAGCTCTTCATCTACTTTGTTGAGCCTGTCAATACAGCGTTTCAAACTGCCGTTATTGTTCTTACGGGCAAATTCCAGAGTTTCCTGAAGTTTGCCACCAGTCAGGTCATTGATCATTGTGAGCCTCCTTCCCTGGCTGGTTGAATAATCAGTTTTCCATCAGAAACTTTGATTTCAGCATATTGATAGGGCTTAAATCCAGCTCTTTCGAGCCACCTGCCTTTAAGTTGTAGCAATGGGACATCCCAGCCATAGGAATTCCTACGGTTGATGGGGTTAGTACTTTCCCGGTGCTCAGATTGTATTTTTAGTGTACGGATCATAATCTTTTTGTTTTAGGAGTTTTTTTAAAGTGCGATTCAATTAGAATGGATTGATAGCCAGATCAACTGTCAACCCTTTTTTTGCAGCATATACCTGCTTGCCGGTGAGTGCGATAATCTCATTAATAAAACTTTGCTCATCACTGTTCCTGTCAGATAAATGGATCAGCACAATGTTCTGCACAGCATTCAGGTCATTGGCTAACAGGATTGCTTTGGTGGTCTTTAGCTCCAGGTGTGAAGTCAAGAGCCTGTCACGCATAGCGGGATGCTCAACACCACTGAAGATATTGGATTCAAGTATATCATCAGCATAGTTGGCCTCGATAATGATGTGGTTCAGCCCGGAGAATTTAAACTGACACAGGTAGGTATCAGTAAGAAATAAGATTCTGCCGCAGTCGGGATGGTTAATCAGATAACCATAGCAGGTTACATCGTGGGTTACCTCAAATGGAATGATGCGGAACCTTCCCATTTTATAACCTTTTCCCGGTATAGCTGCATGATTGCGGTGATGCTTAACAGTAAATACATCTTCTGGTGCGAGCACATCAATTCCGGCAGTATTGTATTCTGCAATGTAACCAGCATGATCTTGATGCCTGTGACTTACAATGCAACCATTAATCACATCTAATCTGAAATCCAATACCTGTTTAACCTCTTTGAGTTTTATTCCTGCTTCAATGACAAGGGCCTCTCCTTCGTTATAAAGGAGATACCCATTGCCACTGCTGGATGAACCCAACACATGGAGTTTCATGATCAAAACCCTGGATCAACTTCTTCAGGCTTGCCACCATTGTCAGAAACATCCTCGTATTCTACATCGGAAACAAATTCTTTGCTGCCGGTGGTTTTCTTCACATCCTTATCCCTTAGGTCAGTATCGGAACTGATATCGCCTTCTATTGCACCCATCATTTCTACCGATAAGTAACCATAATGCGACAAAAGGTTACGGATCACTGTTTTCTTTGCCATTGCATCAAAATCAGTTTGCCAGGCTGAAGCATTATGCTCATAGGATTTGGAATACTTCTTTGCATGGGCAATAATGCCATCTCTGGTCATGTACAAAGTTTTCGCAAATCCATTCAACAATTCGATATGGGCAAAGTAACCTTCCACTTTATCAGATGATTTTGTGCCGGAGAAATCAATTTCTCCGGTGAGTTTGTTGACTTGCCTCAACTCACCTTCATAAACCACATCTGCATTGATGATGCGATATTTAGCAGTACGCATGGCCAGTTGAATATATCCCTTATAACCTATCTGAAATGTAGCAATGACACCACTTTTGGACTTATAAGGTACAATCCAGGCAAATCCAAGTGCTTTGTTGATGGGCAGCTTCAGGACGGCTGCTTTCAAGGCTTCCATCACCAACTGCTTTGGCTCACAATCCTGCAAGGATTTGTCACTATTAAACAAGTCAATAACGGATGCAACGAAAGTTCCTGAGTTTTCCTGTAAAGCATTGCGGAACTGTTCCTCAACCGATGGTGCTTTCAGGATATTTTTGAGGGCGTCAATCTTTTTCAGCCCTGTATTGGGATTGGTTTTTTCTTCCATGATAATACTGGATTTTAAGTTTCAATAACAAGTTCAGGGTCTTTGCTCACTGACAAATTAATCAGTTGCGATTGGGTCGGGATAAGCTGATTGATGCCTTCCCTGTTATCAATAAAGATGGGTGCACTTACATCATAATACCTGGATAGGGTGTTGATAATATCCAGCCCAATAATTGCTTTGGCTGCTGAATTCAGATCAGTATATGGCACTCTCTTATAAGTTGCCTTGCATGTAGAAACTTCCTGGCCATTGATCTGTTTTTCAAACAATCGCCATTTAACCAGTTCAAACATGCCACTGACCTTTTCTTCAATAGCATTAGCCTTAGCCTTCTCAAAATTCTGCATTACAAACTCTGTCTTTTCAAGGCTGGCCAGTTCCTGGGCAAGCTTTTGCTGCTGTTGCTTCAGGTCATTGATGCGGGTATTACCCTTGTCAATCTGATCCTTCCAGGCAATTACATCTTTTAACTCGCCTATTACGGATTGTAGATGGTATTTTTGCTTTTTCAGTTCAGCTATATCAGGTTGATTCATGGGCTGACGATACTCATCTTCCATTGCATCAATCTGTTTGGCTGCTTCAATGTAACCAGGAATATCTTTTGCAATAAGAGCCGGTTCTTCCACCTGCTGTAATTCATTGCCAAGACCAGTTAAGATGCCCTGAAGCTGTAATACCTGTTCTTTAATGCTTTCAGCCTGTTCAACCAATTGCTGATGTTCAGATTTGAGAACCCTACCCTGGTCTGCAATCTTTGCAATCTTTGCAAACTTTGCAAGGTTGAATGCTTCCAACATTTCTACGCGACGGGTTTCAACATCATCAAAAGGTCTTTTGCAGGCGGGACAAACTGTTTCATTGTAACTGAACTGGCGGGATTGTTCCAGATGCCATACTTCACGAAGTGTTTCCCTGGATTTAACATTATCAGCAATGGCCCTCTTCAATTCAATCATTCGGTTCTCACGATGTAGAATATCCTTACGTACATTCTCCATATCGGATTTTACTCTTGCATTTTGAGCCAGAATATCCCGGTAGCCTTTCAAATGCTCTTCCCGATAGGCAGCAACAATATCAGCCAGTTTTTCTTTAGCCTGATGAATTTTCTTCTGTAGCTCGGTTCTTTCCTTAAACTGTTGCTGATAAGCTTTGGACTTGTCAGTAATGGAATCTTCAATGCTTTGTAATTCTGATTGAGCTTGCTGTAACTGCTTGTTAAGCTCAGTCCAGTCCTGTTCCTTTGGTAAGGATCGGTTAACTTCATCAATACGGGTAGGTATCAAATCCAGTTCTGATTTAATCCTGCGCTTTTGATTTGCAACTTGTTTTCTATACTCTACCAGGTTTTTACCAGTCAATTCCCTGAGTAAGCTTTCAAACTCTGGTTTACCCCTGGCTACAGATTCATCAGTAACATCATTACCTGCCATTTCAAACAGTATCTTGCGCTGAACTTCCCAGTGCAGGCTGTTGAAATAGTAAGGGCTGGTAATCATCTTGAAGACATCCTCACTGCAAATCGCATCAATCTTTTCCTGGTATTCCCTTACAGTTACAGGAACTTCATTGTAAAACAAGGTGGTCTCGTGGCCTGAGAATTCAGCTTCTGATGAGCCACGCTTCTTAATCCATTTCTCAGCAAACACCCTTTTGAGGATGATCCGCTTGTTGTCAACTATCAGCAAGCCTTCCACTTCAACATTCTTTGGAGAGCCATTCCCATTGTTGGAAATATGCTTGACCTCAAAATCACGCCTGTCAGTGGAATCTTTGCCAAATAGTAACCACAGGAATGCATCCATGATGGTGGTCTTGCCAGTCGCATTGTCTCCCCTGATATTGGTAACCTGAGAGAAGTTGACCTCCAGGGATTTTATGCCTTTGAAATGGTTTATGCGGAGACGTATTAATTCTATGTTCATGATAATAATTGGTTTAAGTTTCAACACAGATGTTTTCCGGTACAAGTGCCGGCACAATGAATTCACATGCTTTTTGAGCACGACCAGCAGCCCAGGTAATCCAGGTAGGGTTGTCTTTCAATACTCGTAACCAGCTTTTGATGTAAGCGGAAGTGTTATCAGCATTGTAGTTGATTCCTGCTATGGTTTGCAGGTATGCAGCACCTAATTCAGCCACCAGTTCTTCCTTTGAGTATTTCTCCTTATTGCTGAATTGGTCAGCTTCAAACCGGTTCAAACGCTTTTTATGTCCTGTAGAATGAATGAGTTCATGAAAGAATGCTGCATAGTAGGCTTCGATGCTGAAGAAGTATTTCTGCTCAGGCATTTCTAAGATATCCAATGCAGGTATATATGATGGTGTGTCGTGCATTCCAAGCCTGATGTGAGGTGGTTCCGGCATATTGCCGATAATCTCTTCAGCCTGTATATTGCGTTCGTTAGAGAGGCTCTCTGAGGCCCTGGAAAGGGTATTAATTTTAACCTTGCCGATGTCGTCAAAGGTGCATTGTTCAACATTGAATACCAGATAGTAGCGAAGCAAATAGTGGACATTTTGTTTGGCTTCACCTGTATCCTTATCCTTTGTAGAATCAATCAATCGCTTCCAGAATACTACAAGGGTAGATTTTTCACCTTTATTGACGCAACCACCATTCTGCCGCACCTGGTTAAAGGTTCCCCACACTGGTGATGTAAATTGGTCAGTTGATAGCAACAGGTAATTGATTCCCTGGTAATGATGTCCATTCAAACTGACTGGCTGTGGTACTTCCCATAACTTCTTCCATGACCCTGCCTTTTCGAGATTATCTATAACCTGTTGGGTTATCTGTTCATATAAATTACGCTTCATGGTATAACCGGATTAATTATTTGATATAATTTCCTTCGGTTACGGAGCTAATATTGCCTTTGCGGTAATATAAATAAGAAAGGGACGGTGTTTAGCCGCCCCTCTCACAAGCTGCTTTTAAAAACTCCCAAAAACAGCAAAGGGATTGCCAGGTCTATAACTGGCTCACAAAGGCATATATAAGCCCCGAAGGGCCTGGAGTGCTAGCCTACGCTAACATTCCAGAACCGGGGGTAATCAATCCCGTTGTGATTGTGGTAGCCTTTAAAGGTACCATAGACATTGCCGCCAAATTGTTTTGCCTGGAGCATGGCTGGCAATGGATAAGAAGCTGTTTCACCAATGAGAATCTCAATGGTTGCTTCCTTGTAAACTACTGTTGCAAAGGCCCAGTTATTACGGTAACGGAAGCTTCGCATTTTGAATGTGTACTCCTGATCCATGTTGAAACCAGGTGCAGTCATTTCTTCTACCACTTCTGCGGGAGTCCTGACTGACTTCGGAATGCTGTTAGTTGTTGCTGTCATAGCATTTTGATTTTGGGTGGCGTTAGCCACTGGTGAGTTTTTGAAAAGCTGGCCGGGTAACAACCCAACCACGAAGTTTAGGTGGGGTGTAATGGAGTCAGTCAGCACTCACCAATATCCAACCTTTAAAAATTTTTAAAAAATTTTGGAATGGATAGCAGTTTGGTCTGATTAGATAGGCGGGGCAGAGCGGTTTAACTATTTACCACTTACAAAGTTTATGAGAATTATAAAATTTTCTTTCTGAATGAGCGGCTATTGGATTTGACAAGAAAATTTAGACATCTTTGCCTAATTATAATTTGTGGGATTTTTAGTGATACTTATAGTTTAAAGAAGCGATAAATAACAATTCTGGCAAGAAAGCCAGTCAAAATAATTTAAGTATCCTTGGTAAACATTTCCTTTGATTTCTTTTTAATGGTGCTTCCAAGAATTTTTTCATTTAATCCAAGTAATACACCCAATACAAATGCAGGGATAGGTTGATCTTCGATCATAGATGAAGAGAGGCTGCCAATGTTAATAACAATTATTTTAGTAATGAATAGTAAGCTAAAGATGATTCCAAGAATACCTGTGAAAATCAACCGAAGAGATGGTTCTAGCCTATCCTTTTCAATAATTGTCAAATCTTTAAACTCAATATAAGTTTTAGTAATTGCAAAAGAAAGCCAAACTCCAACCATTACTCCCGACCAAAGAATTAACAAATTTGCTATTAATGAATTAGGTGAAATTAAGAGATTTAGACAGTCGAAATGGTTGTTTAGATAGACTAAGCTGTAAAATAACATACCCACTACGAATGGAGGCAATCCATAAATCAATGCGAGCCTGCCTAATTCTTTAAGGTATTTGTTCTTTACATGACCACCTTCTTTATTTGTAATCTCGTTTCTAAATTGTTCAAGGTAAACAAATGCTTGCTGAGGTTGAGCATTGTCCCCTACTAAACCTAAAGATGCAAGATTTTTAATTCTATCAAAACACAAGTGAAACGAATCATCATCAGATTCATAAAGAGCTGTAATAACTTCAAGAGTTTCCGCAATGGCAACGATAAGCTCTTGCTGCTCAATAGGAATAACTTCAGGTTCACTACTTGCTAAATTTATAACAAGATCTTTTTTAGTACCTTTAGGTATTTCACTGACTATGTAATAACCTTTGGCCATAAAGAATCAGAGTTTTCTCCCACAAGTGGGGCAATTGCCAATAGGACCACCAATAACAATATGGGCTTTAGGGAAATCGCTAAACTCGTCAAGCAGTTTATGTTTTTTGATTAAGCTAAGCTCTTTAAGTAGTTCCTTTTGCTCAGCTGTAAGGGATGACTTTTTTTTGCTGGCATTAAGAATTAAATCAATCTGTTGAAGCCTGTTGGGTAGTGACATAATTTCATGGTTTTGATGGATATATAAAGCTAATTAAAAGTAATAAGCATATAATTAATACAAATATAAGCACAAAAGAGGCGAAATCAATGCCGTTAGCAATTTTTATAGGGGGATAACTATGTAGAACTAATTGAGATTGTGTAAATACCCCCTTTTTCCTGCCACGTACAAACTTTTTTAAAACACTAACAAAATTTAAAATTTTGAGGGCGCTTTGTATAGCCGGAAATGATATGATGTTAGTAATTTACAAATTTAGATAATCCAAAAATGAGCAGACACAATCTTAAATGCATTAGATTGTGTTAATTAAATAGGCCTAATATTGTTTGATTTATGTATTAATCATAGTATTCAATTACTCTATCAACGATATATTTTGGCATTTCATTTTCATATTTAATTTGCCTATACCAATTACCATTTTGATCTAACTCATACTTATAGGCACTAATAATGCCATTAGGTGCATAGCTGCTCTCTTCAATTTTATTTCCATTCTGATCGTATATATATGAAACCTTACTTCTTAAACTGCCATTAGGTGCATAGCTGCTCTCTTCAATTTTATTTCCATTCTGATCGTAAGTCTTTATATTATAGCGTTTACCATTGGGACCAAACTGATTTTCTTCAATCAATATACCTGTGTCATCATATGTGTATGTCCATTTTGAAACTAGATTACTGTCATGTCCATACCAGATTTTTTCGATAATGTTTCCTCTAATATCATACTTCAATTCAAACATTGATGTTATGTTTTTTGTGGAATCTAACCACAGTTCTTCAATTAATTTACCACTTTCATTATATACATTTTTATTTGTCATCCTAATTTGACCATTAGAATCAGAAAAAATTGTTTCAATATGTTGACCTTTTTCATCATATTTAAGTATGTGAATACTTTCTATATTACCATCAGAATTGTAAAAGCTTTGTTCAACTAATTTGCCTTCTTCATTAAAAGTATATTTGTATGCTTCAAATACATTTCCATCATCTTCATAATAAACATCATTGATTATTCTTCCTTTTCTATCGAAAATTAATTCTCTGTCTTTATCAAAAGGGTTCTCCCTTTTCTTAACACCTTGATTAATAGTGCCAAAATGCATATTAGCCTCATATGAGACTTCTCTAATAGATTTAACTTCTCCTTTCAGACCTTGTAAAACCCAGTCGTTATCTGCTTTTTCCGTAATATTACTGCAACTGAGTAAAATAATCGCTATTGATTGTAGTAGTAGCAAATGTTTACAAATAATAAACACCATTTGCTTAAATACTTTTTTGTTAGATTTAATTACTATCAATTTTAAGTATGGATATATCATGGCCACGTTTATTAATGTTTGCAAACTGTGCTATAATCAGATGAAGTAGGACTATTTGGACATATAAATTACAACAGAAGCATAAGATTTAATTGTTAATGCTTAGCAGTCTTAAAAGACCCAATAGTGACAACACCATATTTAATTGATTCGCCACTATTTATGTACTCCATCCATTCACGTTTCGATACATATCTGGAATATCCGCTCTTGGCATCCATTATTAATACTGGTGTAAAATCATCCAATTCCGCTAAAATCCTTTCTACTTCATTTGGTTCGATGAATTTTACGTTTTGCATTGGCGGATATGTGGGTTTAGTTTCAGATATTAATTCATATTTAGTTGATTCACCCGAACTTATCAGATCATCCCATTCCCATTTAGAAATATATCTAGTTTCTCCCGTACTGATCTCTTTAATTAACACTGGGGTTTTGTCACGAATGGGTTCAGGAATAATATCTTCAGGTGGTTCTGGTATTTCTATTATCTTTAAATATTTCTGTTCCAAGAATTCCAGCACTTTTTCAATTGAGTTCAAATCCCCGCCATACTTATTTTCATTTACTAAGAAGGCAAATTCATCTTTACCATCAACCTTTAAAGCCAAAACATTTGAATCGAAAAATCCATGTCTGAATAAAAAACTCTCATTCTTTCTTTCAATTAGAAGGGAGTTATTCCCCAAATATTCCCATTTGCCTTTTTCAACCTTACCATCCTGGGCTATAAGAAGATCATAGTTAGCACGAAATATGTAAACCAGTTTTGAATTTCTTAACTCATCAATAACAACCCAATGTTGATTTGTCAATAAGGTCAGGTTGTCAAGCTTTTCACTGAATTTCCTAATTCGAGGTATTAGAGTAGCAATGTAGGTTCTCATAATTGACGCATGTGAATTGGTTCTTTGTGTGTTAAGACATCCCTGTTTGATCTGGGGAATGGACTGTATTTTTAGCTATATTATTTTAAGGTGGAGATTATGGTTTAGTGCTTTTATTGTGGTTTTATGGGTGTGATGGATATGGTGTCAAGTAACATCAATAGCCCGCTAAAATACGGCAATTAATCACTGAAATCAATACTCAATGTATATAAGTGCGGATTTATTTATTATTCGTTGGCTTTTTATCAGTATTCGTCAATTTTCTGAGATGCCTTAACAGTAAAAACGCCCTGCTTTTAGCCAGTTTTGTGCACCCTTTTATGATGATTTCTACTATAAATATCTACCAGGATTTCAAAAAACCTTCCGAACCATTCAATGCAATCCTGGGTATCAGGATAGGAGAAGTAATGGAAGTCATCAGTCTTTGGAAAATACTGAATGAATATGTGTGTCGGTACACCATCCATATCAACCAGTTTAGCTGATACTGACATTCCTATCTTTACCAGGAAGTATTGCGGATACTCAGAACTTATCTGGTATTTCATCATCATTCTTTCAATGAAATCCTGGTGTCCGCTACTAATTCTATAACCTGGCAGTTCATCTTCCTGTGGTTGGCGGGTAACTGCGTAAACTTTTATTACGGGTAGGTTGTCAACGTACATGCAACGAATTTAATGCGAAAATTTTAAATCTTACCATTCCTAGCGTATATTTGTTCTGCGCTGCTTTGACAATGAGGGAAGGAGCGTTAAGCCTGGTCAGCAATTTATATACACCTGTCATCGTATTAAGCTGACCAGGTTTTTGAACTTAAATGTAAGGAGCCTTAATTTTTGGAATTATCTTATGAAAATTATTTTTGAGAAAATGCCTGTTTAAGCTATTGCTCTGATGACATAAATACCAAGTATGATGTCCAACTCGAAACTTACCTGGACTGATGCAACAGGACCAACACTGCCTGATGGTTATTTTGTACAGATGAGTGATCAGGGATTTGAAGCTATTGCTGATCCAGTTGATGAAATACCCGTAGCAGATGATTTTTGGAACAGGAATGTTGGTTATGGGGTAGAAACGGTTACTTTAGGTGGGTTGATTCCAGAAGTTGTTTATTACTTCAAGATTTTCAGCTATAGAGGAATTGGCAAAGATGTCGTTTATAAGATTAATGGGAGTGTGCCAGAGGTGAGTGTTATGGCAAGATGAAAGCAAAAACTTGTGTTTTGAGCAAAATACTTCAGAAATACAGCTCCCATAATTATTAATAATTATATTTGAGGCATGAAATAAAGCAACAAAAGCCTACACCAGTAAATGGCAGGAACCTTAATAGATTACACACGAGCTTTATTTGCATGTTTCTGGGTAGGATGAATGAAATGCTTATCGTTATAGCCAATGCAAGAAAAATGGCACACAGGCAGGTTCTTAAAATGACATATTTTGACGCATAAAGAAATTACTTTTCAGGAATTGATGATCTAAAAAATCTTTTATGGAAGCATCCACAACAATTAACAGAATGTTAGCTGGGAACAAAATATTTGTACCTTCATATCAACGATCCTATTCCTGGGAGACCCCAGCAGAAAATCAAAGTAGTAATCTTGCCACACATACGGACGTATTTCTAAAAGACTTGATTGATTACAACCGAAGTTATGCAAAAAATCCTTACTATTTTGGACATTTTCTTTTTGAAGAAAAATCGGATAGTAATTTTGGAGTAATTGACGGACAGCAAAGATTAACTACAATAGTAATCTTTTTATCAGCTTTATACACTAGGCTAAAACTATTAAGAAATTTAATTGATGAAGAAGAAGTGCTTTACGAGAATATGATTAAGAGAAAATCAAAGTACATTTTTTCAACTGTTGGCTATGATAATCAGCTATTTAAGGACTATGTCATTGACCAGACAAAAAAAAATAAGATTGGTTTAGAAACAGAATCTGCTAGACGTATTGTAAGAGCATTTGACTATTTTACTAGAATTTTTGCGAAGAAGGACGAGCAGTATTTAACTAAAATGCTTAAAACAGTAAGTGAGGCAACTTGCACCACACACCCAGTAAGAAATGAATCAGAGGCTATTCAAATGTTCATTTTTCAAAATAATCGTGGAAAAGACCCTTCAAAACTTGAAATAATTAAAGCACAGTTTATGTTTAATGTTCACCTATACGGTGGAGAAGAAAAAGATGAACTGATTGAAGAAATTAAAAACCGTTTTGAAAAAATCTATAAATCAATATCTTCAATCGAATACAAAATTGATGAAGATGATGTTTTGGTATACACGCTTAGAGTTTATTTTAATTCTCTTTGGGAATCAGATGCAATTGATAAAATAGACAAGCTTCTATCAGAAAAAAATCCAATTCCTTTCATTAAGTCATTTACTAATTCGCTTGCAGTTAGTTTTGAGCATCTAACCACGTTTTTCGGTAAAGACGAGAGAGAGAATATTGAAATTCATTCACTTGTAACACTTGGTGGTTTTGCAATTGCTATTCCCTTTGTAATAAAAGCATATTCTTTTGGCTTGCCAATAAAAGACATTTGTAGAATTTGTTCATCAATGGAATCTCTTGTTTTACGGCATAGACTTATCGGAACAAGAGCTGAATTAACATCAAGAATAAATGATGATTATCAAAAGTTCACATCCGAACAACCTGACATAAAGCCTTTTATTGATAAAGTTGAATGGATGAAAAATGTAACAGATGATAATTGGTGGTGGGCTTATTGGAATAAAGCAGCATTAGTAAACTCTATTCAAGGTAAAATTGAACGTCCAACTGCAAGGTTCTTACTATGGAAATACGAGAATTATCTTGAAAGCCAGGGCAAAAAAGGATATAGTTTAACTCGTTTTGATAAAATAAAAAAACCACATTTAGAGCATATTGCCCCACAAACTGAAAATGAAAAACCTGCTTCAGGTTATGGTAGGTACACCGAAAAATTTAAACAAGAGTGTATTGATTGTCTTGGGAATTATCTGTTGTTGTCTGCCCCACATAATGAATCTATTGGAAATAAACCATTTAGAATTAAAAAAAAATCTTATACTCAACTTGCACAGCAAAGAGAAATATTACAGATGACGAAACATGATCTTACTTGGGATAGAGATAAAATTGAGTCGAGAAAGAAAAGATTAATTGATTTTATACTTGAAAGCCATTAGGTTGAAATGCACATGGCTCTATTCGAGTAAACGGCAGTTGAGCCTCATGATTTATTGAAGCGGTGGAAAATGACTAAGCCCGTAAGTCCGCTACTGTGGCTATATCAAGAACGTTAAAGGATATAATAGTAAAAAAAAACTGACAATGATCCACGTTTATTAACAGAAACCTAAATTGTATGAATAAGATTATAATAAAATTGCTAGTTCTAATTCTTTCACCATTAATTCTTTTTTCACAACCTTTTACAACTAAATCACAATGGGAAACCTATTTTAAGAATAAAATTTTAGAATTAGACCCAATTGAAGGGATTTGGACTAATAGTAATACAATCAAATTCTATAATAGATACAACAATCTTATTTATAATAACTATAATCCTCAAGTTCAATCCGTAGTAATTTATGACAATGGTGACGAATACAAGGTTTATGATATGGGACAAATAGCATCTAACACCCAATTTGAGATGACATTTGTAAATACTGCAAATAATGGCATCTACTTAATGGAAAATTATTACAAGAATTCACATACCACTGCAAAAGCAACTGCTATCTTAACAGGAAATGGGATATTAGAGTTTTCTTATGAACTTCCGACAGCAGAGTTAAAAAAGAGGCTTACTACTTGGATAGAGGGTACCAAGGGGACTTTTGAGCATCAATGGATAAAAACTTTTCCTGCAAAATCTGACTATGGAAAATCTAGTCCAGCCTCTGGCACTGGTTTTGGGATATCTTCTAATGGAATTATAGTAACCAATTTTCACGTTATTGATGGTGCTAAAAATATTAAAGTTCGTGGTGTTAATTCAGATTATAATACTACCTACAATGCAAAGGTGATAGTATCAGACAAAAACAACGACCTTGCATTAATTCAAATTGATGATTATGGTTTTACTACGCTTGGTACAATTCCCTTTACAATTAAAACAGGACTTTCAGGTGTTGGAGAAAATATCTTTGTTTTAGGTTATCCTTTAAGAGCAACAATGGGTGACGAGATAAAACTCACAAACGGCATAGTCAGTTCTCGGACAGGTTTTCAAGGTGATATTACTTCCTATCAAATTTCGGCACCTGTTCAAGCTGGCAATAGTGGGGGTCCACTTTTCGACAATCTGGGAAATTTAATAGGTATTATAAATGCTAAACACGGGGGAGCGGAAAATGCTTCTTATGCGGTAAAATCAAGCTATTTGACTAATTTAATTGATTTATTACCAAGTCCTCCGAAACTTCAAACGGTAAATTCATTGTCAGGTAAGACATTAACTCAACAAGTTGAATTAGCAAAGAAATTTGTTTACATAATTGAAACAGAATGAAGGATTTACAGCCCATAATCAAGCATATGGCCGGTGAGCCACATGGTCTTTTGCAGCGAAGGATACGCACGAAGTCAGCCTACTCCCCTACTGTGGCAATACCAGTAACGCTATGAGTCCAAAAATCTACTACTAACATATTGAAATATGAGAAAATTTATACTGTTATTATTATTCGTTTTGGTGAATGTTGCATTACCAGCACAAAATCTGTCATTAGCACAGTTATTAGAAATCAAAAAGAAAGACTTGGGAAATGCTATAGAATATCTAACATTAGAAGGATGGGAATTTTTTGAAGCTGAAGCACCAACAAACGGTGGTTTAGGAAAAGTTACTTTTTCATATAACAAATCTGCTTTGTCCAGTACAGCAGATTCTTTCTTTATTTATTATTATACTAGTTTTCCTGATATGACTTGGATTTCTATTCAAGTTAGTAAAATAAACAAATACAACGAATATATAAACTCAATAAAAGAGTATGGTTGCGAACTTATATCAACTGAGGTTAAGGAAGGCAGAATTCTAAAAGAATATAAAGGTGAAAATATGACTTTTTTAGTTGAAATAGGAAAAACTACAAATCACTTTGACGAAGAAACTGCGGTATGGCATTTATGGGTTTTTTCAACTGCAGATTATGATCTTATATGGGGAGTCAAATAATAACTTCTGCCGAATGAGTAGACGGCTGGTGAGTCTCATGATCATTTGTAGTGGTGGATAAAAACGAAGCTTTCAATCCACTACTGCTGCTACACTCAAACGTTAGCTTTAATTTTCTACGTTCATCAAATGAATAAGAATGATTGATAGTGAAATAATTAAAATGTTAAGAGAGGAATATAAGTTCAATCTTATTCAATTAGACTTTGATTCATTAGAGAATACAAGGGAAAGTGGGTACGCATTAGAAAATGGATTGGTTACTGGTTTATCCTTTATTGAGATGGATTTAAGAGAAATTCCGATAGTGACTTTTGGACTGAGAAATCTAAGAAAGTTCGTGCTGTTTGGAAATAAGCTAGAATACCTTAGCGAAGGATTTCTAAATTTTGAATGTCTAGAATCTATTTTTTTAGGTAAAAATCGTTTTAATATTTTCCCTTTTGTTGTAACTCGATTGATAAATTTGAAACGGTTACATATTGGAGCGAATTACATTGAGACAATACCAAAGGAAATAAGTAACCTGATTCATCTAGAAGAATTAAGTCTTACCAACAACCAATTAGATATAATTCCTGATTCATTTTACAATTTGAGTGAATTAAGAAATATTAATCTTAGCTACAATAAATTGGATTATTTGCCAAACTCTTTTGAGAAACTACATAAATTAAAAAGTCTTGATTTAAGACGAAATCGTTTCAACCATTTTCCAAATCTACTCCTTAGCCTTTTTAACTTGTCTACCGTAAGATTAGAATATAATGAAATAACTGAATTTTCTTCAAGAATACTAGATAGTGATTTGAAGGTAAGGTGGTCTAGTAGGTCAGGCGAGAATGGATTCATTTTTGAAGATAATCCATTAATTAATCCTCCTATTCGTTTAATCAAGAAAGGTTCAGATTCTTTACGCACATATTTTAAATCATATAACATGGATAAGCCTATTCCAGATATTTTTGTCTCCTACTCACATTCAGACTCTGATATTGTGGACTTCATAGATAATAGTTTAAAAAAGATCGGAATTGATTTGAAAAGAGACGTTAGAGATGTGAAATATAGAAAAAGCTTTACTGAATTCATGCATACAGTGAGAAAAACTGACTATGTTTTAATGATTGTCAGTAATTCATTTTTAAAATCAAGATATTGTATGTTCGAGGTTCTTGAAGCTATGAAAGACATAGAGTTTAAAGATCGTCTTCTTCCGATTGTTGTTAATGACGCCAAAATATATAATGAATTAGACAAAATTAAGTACATAAAATATTGGAAAAATGAATTGGAGAACATTGAATTAGAGTTGCATGATTTAGAATTAATTGAAAAAGGTTCTTCAATTCAAACCCTTAAGAAATATAAAGAAATAATGATGAATATTGGAGAATTTATAAATTTAGTTTTAGACCTAAATCATATTAAATTCACAGATAATATAACATTCAGTGTTAATGAGATATTGGAATCTATCAATTATTTTAAGAATGATTCAAACTAAAGCTAATAATTGGGACTCTGAGCGGTACTCTGGACCCATCGAGGAGTCGAGGTTGAATTTCTTTTTGCCCCTGGATTTCAGGCTTAATTTATTGTATATTCATTGCCGAGAACAGGGGTTATTTGACGAATTGTCGTTGTAGTTAAATTTAAGACCTCACGGAAAATGACGGAAACACCTAAAATATTTATTTCATATAGTTGGACAACACCGCAACACGAAGACTGGGTTATTAACCTTGCAGAAAGACTTGTTTCTGATGGTGTTGACGTAATTATTGACAAATGGAACTTAAAAGAAGGGCACGACAAATATAACTTTATGGAGACGATGGTTAAATCTCCCGACATTCAGAAAGTGCTCATAATTCTTGACAAAAAATATTCAGAGAAGGCAGAAAAAAGAGCGGGTGGCGTTGGGACAGAAACCCAAATTATAAGCCCGAAAATCTACAGTGACGTTTCTCAAGTAAAATTCATTCCAATTGTTGTTGAAAAAGATGATAAAGGAAACGCCTTCGTTCCAACATTTTTGGAAAGCAGAATATACATTGACCTATCAGATGAAGATAAATTTGAAGAGAACTATGAAAACCTATTAAGGAATATTTATCAAAGACCCGCATACAGTAAGCCAAAAATCGGGAAAGCCCCAAGTTATCTTTTTGAAGAGACACCAATGACACACAAAACTTCAAGCATAGTTAGAAGTTTTGACAATCAAATTTCAAAATCACCCAAAAGAATAAATTCAATTATTCGTGAGTTTTTGGACAACTTTTTTGAAGATTTAAAAGATTACTCTTTAAACCTCATAGGAACAAGGGATGTTTTAGCATTCGGAAAAGCAATTCACGACAATATCAATTCATACACTCCGCTTCGTAATGATTACATAATTTTCCTTGACAAACTTTTCAAGAGTGAACTTGAGTTTGACATTGACATTTTTATTAAATTCTTTGAAAAGCTACCAATTCTTAAAGCCCCCCAGGACAACAGAAGTAGTTGGTCACCAAGCGAGTTTGATAACTTTCGATTTTTCATACACGAGACTTTTTTATACACTATCGCAGCTGGCTTAAAAAATGAAAAGTACAAATTCATAGAAGAAATATTGTATTCGGGTTATTTCTGCCAAGACAAATACAGCTCCAAAAGCGAACCACAAAGATTTGATGCACTTTACAACTATGTTGAGACTTTTGACAAATACTATAAAGAAACATATTCAAAAAACTTTATCAGCCCAATGGCTGACTTGGTAATTAAGCGACTTCCAGAGAATATAAGTAAAGACGATTTGATCAATGCCGACTTACTTTGTCATTACATTTCAGTAATTGACAATTTAAGATGGTTTCCTATTACATATATTTATGGCCTTAGAGACGAAGGCAAGTTTGAATTATTTAATAGACTTGTTTCGCAACGACACTTTGAAAAAGTTAAAACACTTTTTAATGTACAGACAATAAAGGAACTACAAGACAAGATAAAAGCGATTAAAGAAGCAGATAAAAATCCTGAACGAATACATTATTCAGGATTATTTGACAGCGTTGCACCTATTTATCAATTAATAGACATTGAGAAAATTGGAACAATTCGATAAAAGAAAAACTGCCTACAATCGGAAAGTCGGCTGGTGAGATATCAAACTAAAACCAACTTATTTTAGGCTGAAGAAATTCGGGGGATACTTTTATACCACCATACTTCTTATATAGTGAGAGGTTGCGGAAATGATCGCCACCTGACAGCCACTAATACATCTTAGCTAACTAAAATGAGGGTATAAGAGGTTCAATTTGGCTGGAGTGGACAGGCTGACGAGCAAGTGTTAAGAGGAAAGTTGGGTTTCAATTTTAATAATTGCAATTAAATGAATAACCAAATATTCTTTACATTTGTTTAAATTTAGAAAAAATGAAAATTAATTACCTTAATAATAATTTTAATTTTTCATTTATCCGACATGGGCAGACAAGTTGGAATAAAGAAGAAAGGCTAAATTCAACTACCGATATCTCAATTACTGAAGATGGGAGAAATCAAATATTAGCTTCAATTGAGTATCTTAAAAAATTGAACTTTTCTCGGATTATATCTTCACCAATGATCAGAACATTAGAAACTGCTGAAATAATTAAAAGTTATCTTAACATACCTTTATATACAGATAAGAGACTAGTAGAAGTGAATTTTGGCGAATTTGAAGGAAAAACTGCAGAGGAATTGCTAGCAGATAAATCGTTTAGAAATATTTACTTAGAATGGATTGATGACACAAACCCAAAGTTCCCACCTCAATGTGAAACATATGAAAACTCAGCAAATAGAATTATACATGCACTACTTGACTTATCATCGTTAAACGGAAGAACCCTAATTGTTACTCACGGAGCTATAATTCGTATATTAATTTCAGTTTTGTTTTTGAAAGTGCCTGCAAGTTATTTTAGAAGATTAGTAATAGATAATGGATCAATTTCTTCCGTAGGTTTCTTACCAAACATAAGTGATCTATATATTGAATGTATAAACCATTTAGAATAACTATTTTACTCAGTATGGAAAAGCACTTTGATACTTTAGGGGACAATTATGATGAATTCTTGAGATACTCCAGGCATAGTATAGAGGGCGTTCTGAATAAACTTCATAAATATATTCAAATTTCAAAGGTTGATGTATTGGATATTGGATCTGGTAATGGTAGAATTTCCAGGGAGATTGTCAAACGTTATCCGAACTCAAGTGTAACATTATTAGATAATTCAAAAAACCTCCTAGAAATTGCTGGAAAGTCCCTTAAATCGCTAAATATACCTACGAAAATGTTGGAATTAGACCTGAATTATTTGGACAATATTCGTGGAGAAAAATATGATTTAATTATCTGCTCCTTCATATTACAGAATGTTGTAAATCTTGAGCAGTTTTTTTTAAACATCTCTCGATTACTAGAGAACAATGGAGTCGGAACCGTTCTGTACAATGATAAGTCTGATTTGATTTTACAATTGATTCACCAGTTATGTTCAAATTTTCATAAAGTAGAAATAGAACGACATCCTTCCTTAAATGATATATTAAGTTTACTAATTAGTAAATTCAAGATACTGACTGTATATAAAAATGAGTTTGAATTTGCAATAGAACCAACTATAAGGCTTGTTGAAATAGTAGAACAAAAACAATTTTCGGGTTTTAGTTTATTAAATAATGATGATTTTCAAAAAGACTTGAACAACGTTAAGAAATATTTCGCAAAAACAAACAAAGTAATTTCATCTTCAAAATATGCAGTAATCATTTTTACTAAATAATTATGGATAAACTTAGAGAATTTTGGGACAGAATAGAAAAAAAAGTATTATATATAATTCTACTGATATATATAGCACTTCAATGGTTAAAAATATTTCTCCCTGCAATAGATCAAGTTATTGGTGATTATAATCATGCTATTACTGCTACAATTATCCTTGCTGTAATAAGGGTTTTAAATACTAGAGGAAATACTGAAGATTTATTCCATAAAGGCAAATCTTTTGAGGTAGCCCTGGGAGAAACGATTGTTAAAGGTGAACGAGTAGACTGTATTAAACTTTTCGCACATACTACTACAAAATATTATACAGCATTAAGAAATAAAGATATAAGTATCAATAGATTGCAACTTTTGATTTTTAGCTCAAAAGCAATTGATATGATGCCCACTCCAATTGAAGAATCAGATAAAGAATTGATCAAACAAGAAATAGTTCTAATATTAAAAAAGTGGTTAGACGCTAAGAATGAAGGAGTCATTAATAATTTGGAAATAAGAGTCTGTGATTATATTCCTTTGATTCACTTTCTCATTAAAAGAAATGAAAAAGCTATGTTTGGATTCTTCAAGCCACGAAGTGATTCTTCAGGATTAAAAACTCTCGGCAATCATACTTTGACTGGCTTTTTTACAAATCAATTTGATTTGATTAATGATCTGGAGATTGTTTATGATGAAATCTTCAAGAACCATTCAAGAGCACTATCTAATTTTGAGGAGGTCAAAATAGAATATTCAACGAAAAACGCTATATAGTAACTGTGACTATTTATGGTCTGTGTGGCACAACAAGTATTTCACGGAAATAAAAATCTTGCTAATTAGTTTAACCTGACTTATTCTTCAGCCCGATCCTTCCAACGGGTATGAAGCTTAATGTCCTCGTAAGAGGAAGAAAGCCCAATATTTTTTTCCCTCTACCTGTCTACTTCGCTTCAATGGCATCGAGCAGTTATTAGCGCACGATTACCCCCAAGCAACTGCTCCATGCTGTTGCTTCTATAACTTTCTGTTATAGCTGAAAAGCAGTGAAGACAAGGGTTTCCTGCATATACCGGCCAATATGTGCCAGCTAAACCGGAGTATTTGTGCCAGTGTAAACGCGCATAAATTCTTGACCAAAATTAAACATTAATTTGATTGTTATTTGTCACATTAATTTGATTACGATTTTCATTTTATTAAAG
>JACZJK010000036.1 GCA_014860575.1 Bacteroidales bacterium | reverse complement strand
GCCCCAAGCCCCAAGTCAGGACCAAAAAAACAAACCACTAAGGCACTGAGAACAAAGAGGTTCACTTAGTGATTCTTCGTGAACTTAGTACCTCAGTGGTAAAAACCTTTTTAGCGATATAATAGATTTGAGCTATAGTATCGCTAGCCTTGAACTATAATATCTCTTAATTTTTAGTAGTAAAGAAAACCGGTTTCACAGTCAGCATCACCCAGGCCCAATGAATGGGTTCTTTATGCGAACCGCCTTTGAGGAATTCCATGGATTCGGTAGCCAACATGCTTGAGTAGCCAAGATGAACAATAGCTTGATCACTGATATTGTATTGCATACTCAGGTCAATTTCAGAAGCGAGGTATTTATCAAGCGTTTGATTATTATTGTCAACAAGGTTGTTTTGAAGAGCGAAATAGTGGTAATCGGCATTAAGGATGATTTTATTATTCAACGGAAAGTTGACCTTAAAATAAGGATTGATCAGGCCTGCACCTTTGGTGTGATTCGGTATGTTGGTGAAATAATCTAAGTGACCGTTATAACCGTGATTAGCTCCGTACAAAGGGTTGAAGGCTTTAAATTCATTTTCCTGTCTGGTGAAATCGTTACCGGAGAATATTTCAATTCCTGCGGTTAAATTGATCTTGTCATTTGGTTTTATTCCCCCGGAAAAATTTACATACCAGGCGCTTATATCCCTTCCGGCTTGCGTTTTACCACCCTGATAGTAAGCGTATAATTCCAGCTTTGAAAGTTTTGACTGGCGAACAACTGATCCACCTGTAATGAACCGCAGGTTCGTGGCCGTATCAGGATCAAGTTGCTGAAAACCATCCATTACAGCAAGCCCTGAAATCTGAAAATTGCTGATTTTTCGGTTGATCCATAAGTAGGATAAAGATTTGTAATTTCCCGCAATCTCTGGCTGGGTGTTATCGTAAAGTGTACCAAAAACGTTTTCGTTGCTCTGATTAAATGCGCCTCCCAAATGCAGTTTCCAGTCGTTTTCCTGGTATTTGAGTACCACGGCATCGTGCGAACGACCGGGTTGCCGCCAGTTATTCAAACTGAAAAGACGCTGATTATCGTACACCAACTCCTGTCGGCCGGCTTTGATACTGAACTGCGGGCAGAGCTTCACATCCACATACGCCTGATGAAGGCCGATTGACGGCGCAAACTGCAACGTGCCAACGTTACCCCATACACCTACTTGCTGGAACCTTACAAAAGCCGAGTATTTTTCATCTTCATACAACAGGTTGATCCGGCTTCGCTGGCTGATGAATGCCGCCATATCGTCATCAGGATTTGGAAGTTTTGAATAACCATGCCTTAGTTCGAGGCGTGGACGCAGTTCCCCGCTCAGGGTAAATTGTGCTGAAAGGTTCATGATAAAACCAATCATCAATCCAAGCAGTAGTAATCCCTTTTTCATTCTTTTGATTTTTTTATAGAATAGTTATTCTTCATTTCAAACGCTGACAGGTTCTTCGAACGCTGTCAGGTTTCACAGAGGATTTAATAGAACTTTAAACTACAATAATACAGAACTTTTTGACATTAAAAAATTGCAAAAATTGCAAATCGTTCCTAATAACTTTAGTCTTCACATTGTTGCATTTGAAACTTGAGCCTCGTCTCTTCTGTCTTGACTCTTGTTTCTTGTTTCTTGTCTTGGGTCTTGGGTCTTGGGATTTGGAATTTGAGACTTGGATCTTCAATTAAACGCTCCCTTCAAATACTCTTTTGTTTTTTCCATCTTCGGGTTGTTGAAAAACTCATTAGCAGGGCCTTGCTCAACCACTTCGCCAAGATACATGAAAACAATATGATCGGCTATACGGCGCGCCTGACGCAAGATATGTGTTACCATTACAATTGTGTAATGCTCCTTGAGATGCGAAAACTGCGCTTCAATGGCATTGCTTGAAATGGGGTCAAGCGCTGAGGTTGGTTCGTCGGCCAGGATAATTTCAGGATCCACCGCAAGGCCACGTGCCAGGCAAAGGCGCTGCTGTTGTCCGATGGATAAGGTATTGGCAGGTTCACGCAGCCGGTCTTTTACTTCGTCCCATAAATTGGCCAGGCGCAGGTAATGCTCCACTTTTGTTTGTAATGCTGCACGGTTATAAACACCATTGATTTTAAGCCCATAGGCAATATTTTTATAAATGCTCATGGGCAGCGGATATGGTCGTTGTGATAATAATCCCATCTTCCGCCTGATTTCGGTGATTTCCGTTCCAGCTTTGAGAATGTCCTTTCCGTCAATATAAATATGACCCGATAGTTCCATTTCCGGATATAGATCGGTGAGGCGGTTCATACTTTTGAGCAGTGTAGTCTTGCCGCAGCCAGAAGGCCCTAAAATGACTGTAACTCTATTGGGTGGGATCGCAAGATTGATGTTTTTAAGAATCTGCAATTTCCCGATCGAAAGGTTCAGGTCCTTGGTAATAATTTTTGCGTTGTTTTCCATAATCAGAAATTAATCTTGTTTTTCTGGAATCTTCCCGAACTCAAACGGGCCAATATGCTTATTGCAAGAATGAAAAATGTGAGCACTGCTGCAGCAGCATATGCCCTTTCCTGAACTTCAGGGATGGGCGAGCCAAGTTGGAAGAAAATTGCCAAAGGAAGCGTTGCTGTTGGTTGAGACAGTGAAGTTGGAATATGATCCGTGAAACCAGTAGTAAAAAGTACCGATGCAGCGTCGCCGATGCCTCTGCCGAATGCCAGCAAAACTGCGGTTATCACTCCCGGATAACATTGTTTCAGGAAAACTCTGTAAGCCGTTTCGGAACGTGTTGATCCCAATGATAATGCTGCTTCGTATAAGCCAACCGGAACGGTTTTAAACACCTCATCCATGGCCCGGACCATGATAGGGATAATGAATAGGGTCACAGTAAAAATACCCGCAATCAGTGAAGCTTTCAACCCGAAATAAATCATAATGGTGAACCCAAAAGCTCCGTAAACGATGGATGGAACTCCCCATAACAAATCAAGGAAGAAACGGATGGCGTTGATGACGATCTTAAAACGTTTCAAATAAATATTCATAAAAAGAGCCAGGGGCAATGAGACAAACAATGCAAGAAAGGTTGCACTAACTGATAAGTAGAATGAGCCAACTATCGCGTTGACAATGCCTCCTTCCTTCCCAAAATAATATCCTCCTTTCGGAGTCTGCGATACCATTTCCCATGATAAAACCGGAAGACCTTTATGTAAAATGCTGAATATGATCAATGCCAGCGACGTTACAATGAACACGGTTGAAAAAAACATCAGCGCTCTGAAAATCTTCTCTTCTATAAATTTGAACTTTTTCATTTCATTTGCTTTGCCTGGATTTATTGGAATAGTGGAGTACTGGAGTATTGGAGTATTGGAGTAATGGAGTGTTGGAGTAGTTGATAGGTTGAATGGTTAATTGGGTAATTCATTAATTGGTTAATTTGTAATTCGTTAATTCATTGAACTTTGAACTTTGAACCTCGAACTTAAGCATTTTACTTGGTTTCGAACCGTGAAATGGCAATTCTCGAAGCCAGGTTAAAAAGCATTACAACTACAAATAAAACCAGGGCTGAGAACATCAATGCCGACTGATACTGAGGTATTGACATCATCTCGCCATAATTATTGGCTATCAGCGCCGGAAGTGGATAACCGGGCTGAAAAACGCCTGTTGGAATTTTGACCACGTTGCCAACAACCATCAGCACGGCAATGGTTTCGCCAAAAGCACGTGAAACGCCAAGCCCCATCGCCGAAATAATTCCCGGAAACCCTTTTCTGACAATCACGTGCTTGATGGTTTGCCAGCGGGTTGCACCAAGTGCCAGCGATGCCTCGGTGAGTTCAGTTGGAATGCTCCGGAATACTTCAATCAGAATATTCAAAATAAAGGGTATGATCATTACAGACAATACAATAGCGCCAGTAAGTAAAGTGTAACCTGAAGTCTGAACGCCGAAAAATGGAGCTAGATATTTTGAGACTAACGGAACGATCACAATAATGCCCCAAACGCCATAAATCACCGATGGAATTCCGGCAAGAATATCAATCACCGGGTGCATAATTTTTAGCACATATTTTTTTGCATACTGTGTGAGATGAATGGCTGTGAGCAAACAAACCGGGCCGGCAATCAGCAATGAAAGCGCCGTGACCATCAATGAACTCAGAATAAAACCGAGCAATCCGAATTTCCCTGACATCGGCTGCCACTGCGAAGTGAATAAAATCCTGAAAAGGCTTTGCTCCTCTAAAAGCAATGTTGATTGAAGGTATAAACCAATGCCAAGCACAAACGGAAGAAATACTACAATGGCCAGGGCCACAATCATCCACGAAACATTGATCCTGTCGCGCAAGCGCCTGATAATTTGAAACGAGGTCACTAATTCAGCTTTTTAAGTTCTTCTTCAATCACTTGGTCGGGCAACGCAACATAACCTGCTTCATCCACGAACTCTTGTCCACTTGTCAATATCCATCGCAGAAGCTCTATCACTTCTTTCCTCCCGGGTTTGCTTTTTGCCACAAAATAGAGAGGACGTGCGGGTGGAGCGGGGTATATTCCATCGCGGATGGCTGTGTTGAGTTCATCCAACGTATCATAAAAATCCTCTTCCGGGTCAATCTTGCCATTTTGATTCAGGTCAAGTGGAATAACTACGAGTCCTGGATAGGGACGGCGGGTTTGGAGGTCATATACGAAGTTCACGTTGTTGTAGCCCATTCCAAAGGGATCGTTTTTAACGGCGCTTGCAATTCCGGGATCGCCAAAAACGCCGGTACCAAGCAGATTTTCCTGATGCTTGCCAAGGTACTCGGCAAACATTTCGGCAGCGCCGCAGGCATCGGATCGGGTGTAGACGTGAATAGCATTATCATCTTGAATATTCAGCAGGTCTTTCCATTTTGTGATGGATTGGTTCAAATATATTTCCTGAAATTCTTCGCGCGTTATTCCACGTTTCAGAATCTGTTCCTTAAAAGGATTGGTTTCATTTATTACCGGGATTACCGCATCTTTTGTGACCCCAACATACCAAACTCCTCTGTCAAGCTCGGCTTGAGTGAAACCACGGGAAAACATTCCCAAATCAACCATTCCCGACATGGCATCTGTAAAACCCTTTCCGGCTCCCCCGGCTGAAATATCAATCCGAACCCGCGGATGCAACTTACGGAATTCCTCCGACCATTTCACAGTCATCGGATATAAGGCCCAGGCTCCGGAAATGGAAATTGTGCCTCGTAATTCATCGCCATCTGATGCTTTTTGTGATGACGGCCCCTGGCAGCCTGATCCCGGCAAGAAAAATAATCCAATTGCCAATGCCATTAACCATTTGTAATATTTTTTTTTCATGATTGTAAAGTGTTGATATATAAATAATAACCTTGTAAATAACCTGCTGAAGCATCAGGCAAAGAACATTTGTTGATATTTATTTACAAAACAACACATAATGTCAATAGATTTAGTGTATATTTGTGTTATTGTTTTAATACCTGTTAATGAAATTCTTTATATAAAATCATTAAAAATTATAGCCTTATGGAAATCCTGTCATTAAAACAGAAGATAGGCTGGCTGCAGGAACTATCTTTGCCCTTCCTTACCGATGAGGAAATCAATACGATTGAGCGCGCATCGGTAAGGCTTACTTTTAAAAAAGGCGAAACCATTATCAAGCAGGGCGGGCAGTCAACCCATGTAGCCTATCTGGAAAAAGGAATTGTGAAATTCAATTTTGAGAATGAACTGAACAAGAACCTCATCCTGGCCATTGTATCCTCTCCGAAGATCTTAGGTGGTGCGAATCTGTTCTACCAGAACAATAACCTGTTTTCGATCGTTGCAGTCGAAACTTGCGAAGTAATCCTCATTGAATCCAATGCAGTACTTGAATTACTTAAGCAGAATGCGCAGTTTTCGTTTACCCTCCTTCAGATCACCTCAGAGATGTTTAAAAAGACCATTGTTAACTTTGTGAGCCTGGCTTCGAAGCATAAAGAAGGCAGGATTGCTGACATTATCATTCACCTGGCCGGGAATGTTTACCACAGCAATACCTTCCAGCTTTCTTTGACCCGGAAGGAACTGGCGGAGTTTGCAAGTTGCTCGCCTGAGAATGTTATTATGACCTTTTCACGATGGCAAAAGGAAGACCTTATTAAATGCACTGGTAAAGTGCTGGAAATATTAGATATTGATAAATTAAAGCTCATCAGTAAAAACGGATAACCATGCTCACGCAAAAAACCCGCTACGCAATTTTTGCACTTGTTAAGCTTGCAAGGGATTATGATAAAGGCCCAATTCAGATCAACCAGATTGCCGAAAGCGAAAAAATTCCAAAACGCTTTCTTGAGGCAATTCTGCTGGAGTTGAAAAACAACGGTTACCTTGACAGCAAACTGGGAAAAAACGGCGGCTATTTCCTGAATAAAAAGCCTGAACAGATTAACCTGCTCGAAATAGTCCGTCTCTTTGAAGGCGCAATTGCATTGTTGCCATGCATCTCAGAAAAATACTATCAGCCCTGCTCGCAATGCAAGGTGGAAGAAACCTGCTCCATCAGACATACATTTAAAGACATAAGGGAATATACCTACAATAAACTGGCAGCAACAACATTGGCTTCTTTAATTTGAATTATCAAACCCAACCTTTTGGATCAATAAATATGGTTGGCTTTAGGTGTGCTACTAAAGGTCAATTTGCCCCTAAATTACTCACTTCGTTCGTGAGATCGCTTCGCTAAGTTCCCTAAAGGGGACTTCCACAGCCTGCTGATTTTTGGCGTTTCTCCGCCGCGGCGGATCAGGGGTTAAAAACGATAAAAATCAGCAGTTTGTGATTGTTTTGAGTGGATTTAATATTCAAATTACTTTAGTGTGATTGCACAAAAACAATTCTGGGTTGTTTAATATTTGTCCGCATAAAGCCAGCATTTTGAAATATTTAAGAGCAGCAACATGCTTTTCTACAAAATTCACAAGTACTCTAAAGCCCATACCACATGAAAAAATTAATTAAAGTTCTTGCCATTACCTTAGTGGTAATCTTTGCGCTCATCATAGCGCTGCCTTTTATCTTCCAGGGGAAAATTATCCGTATGGTAAAAGCTGAGATCAACAAAAGCATTAATGCCAGGGTTGATTTTGGAAGCGCCAGTCTTAGCCTGATCAGAAGCTTCCCCGATTTCTCACTCAAGTTGAATAAACTTGTAATAACAGGAAATCAACCTTTTGAAAATGATACACTGTTCCACGCTGAGGCACTTCGGGTCATACTGGATGTGCGAAGTGTTTTTCGTGGAAGCCCTTACGAAATCAAGGGAGTTGACCTCAACACTCCGGTGCTGAGCCTGTTGGTACTTGATGATGGTTCATACAACTGGGACATAGTGCTGCCTGATGAAGCAATTGCTGAACCGGATTCAGAAATGCTTTCTGAGGACCCGCTAGTGATTGATATTAATGAATTAACGCTGAATAGCGGCAGGGTTCTTTATAACGACAGGCAAATGAATTTCCTTATGCTGCTCGAAGGCCTGGATGGAAGCATAAGCGGAAACCTTTCCACCGGGCTTTCAGATATTCACTCAGAGGTCACAGCAAGTGATCTGATCATGATTTATGAGGATGTCACTTACATGAGCAATGTAAAGGTCAATTACAAAGGCCTCTTTGCTGTGGACATGGATAAAGAATATTATACAATGCGCGACACCAGGTTATCTCTGAACGACCTGGGTATAGACATAGAGGGCGGTTTTGGTTTCGTAGACGACGACATAACGATGGACATCAACTTTCAGTCAGCCGATAAAAACTTCAGGAGCCTTTTGTCGCTGGTTCCTGCTATATATGCAAGGGACTTTGAAAAGATAAAGGCTGATGGTCAATTCTCGCTCAATGGCCATGTAAAAGGCTTATACGGAGATAATTCCATGCCGGGCTTCGGTCTGAACCTTGATGTGGATGGGGCAAATTTCAGCTATCCGGATTTACCTGAGAATGTAAGGGATATTTATCTCATCACCCGTATTGACAACAAAACCGGCGATATGGACGACACAAAGATTGAAGTTGACCGCTTCGATTTCACCCTGGCCGGCAACCCGGTAAAGAGCAGGTTTTCTTTGAAAACGCCTGTCAGCGATCCGGAAATGGATATGACCATGATAGGCAAAATTGATCTTGCGAGCCTTTCGAAGGTTGTGCCGCTTGGCCAGGATGAATCGCTACAAGGACTACTCGATTTCGATGCCAGTTTTGCTGGTAAGATGTCTGATATTGAAAATGCACGCTATAACAATGTTACAGCAAATGGATTTTTGGTTCTGAGCGACTTGATCTACCGATCCACGGCTATCAATCTGCCTCTTGCAATTCACCGAGCAAGAATGGATTTCACACCGGCATTTATTAGCCTTGTCAACATGGATATTACCATTGGTAAAAGCAATATGGAAACCTCGGGTAGAATTGTAAACTATCTGTCTTATTATCTGGGCGAGGGTTATCTGAAAGGAAATATTAACCTGAATTCAGAAACACTTGACCTGAACGAACTGATAGCAGCAATGCCTGAAGAAACTGAATTGCCCGCAGATACTTTGGAAGCTGCCTACCAGATACCTGACCTTCCCGAACGCATTGATTTCACGATGAATGCCAGGGCAAAAAAAATATACTATGAGGCTTATGAACTCAGCAATGCCGTTGCAAACATTACTTATAAGGACCAGGTAATCCGGTTTAGTCCGCTTGTTGCCGATATGCTGGCCGGAAATATTGAGATAAGAGGTGTGTTTGATGCCACTGATAAAACCTCAGGCTTCTTTGATATGGACTTCAAGATTACCAAATTCGATATCCCAATGGCATATCAAAGTATCGGCATGTTAAAACTGATTGCCCCGGTAGCAGAAAAGGCAAGTGGTACTCTTTCAACAGGGTTGAAGCTGCGTGGCAGATTAGATCAGGACTTCAATCCTAAGTATGAAACTTTCCTTGGTTCCGGAAATTTGCAAACTTCCCAACTGAGGATTGACTCTGTTGAGGTAATGAACCAAATTGCAACGCTACTTGGAAATCCTGACTATAAAAGAATGGTTACTGATGGATTGAGTTTTGCATTCGACATATTGAAGGGCAGTTTCTTCCAGAAACCTTTTACAATAAATTATGGAGGAACAAGCACTATCATTGGCGGATCTGTTGGGTTCGACCAGCAAATTAATTATGACCTGGTCTTTCAGATTCCTTACGATAAGTTTGGAACCAGCGCTAACCAGGCAATCAGCAGCATTTCAGATGCTGCTGCAAAAAAAGGAATAAACATTTCACCCGGAAGTCATCTGAATGTCAACGCAAAGCTTACCGGTTCTGTTACAAGCCCTAAAATTGGACTTGACTACAAGAGTGCAGCAAGCAATATCAAAACAGAGATTGAAGGCGCTGTGATGCAGGAATTGGAGAAGCAAAAAGAAGAGGTGATGAAAAAAGTGAGTGAGGAAGCTGATAAAATCCTAAATGAGGCCCAACGACAAGGCGATGAACTGATTAGCAAGGCTCAGGTTGCTGCCGACAGAATCCGCTCAGAGGCTACTTCTGCAGCTGAAACAATAATAAGCGAGGCCGGAATCCAGGCAAAACGAATAGAGGATGAAGGTAAAAGCCGGGGTATGATAGCAGAACTGGCTGCCAAAGAAACTGCCAAACGGGTCAGGACGGAAGGAGACAATTCAGCTCAGAATGTTATAAAAGAGGCAGATAAAAGGGCCGCTGATGTGATGACTGAAGCACAGTCGCAGGCAGATGAGATTATGCGTAGGGCGCGGGAGCAAGTGGATACGCTTTAGGCATTTTTTTGTTCAGACACCGTTCGATCGCTCCAAGCGGTCTGACGAATAATTTCCGGACAGGTTCTTAGTCGACGATTATGCTTAGAGCACATGATACTCGGGCTAACCATTCTTTTGATAGAATCTGTGCACTATTCAAGTGAGTGTGGAAGTACATCAATAAATGGACAAGCTTTTTTTTAACAAACTTTTTGGCTTGACCCAAAAAGTTACAAACCCGCCTGCCAGACGGGCAGGAAGATCAAGGCTTAATAAAAACTCCTTGAATACTACGTCAGGTTTTGGCCGCGCAGCACGAACCGTGCCGCAGCATACATTTGTTTTATATAGTTTTGAGCTCAGCCCGGCACTCTGCGTGCTACTGGCGCTAAGCCCGCCCTGAGAAATGCATCCGTTTTTCTTCGTAGTTTAGTTTGGTAGCTTTCTCAGGGCTTACCCTGCAAAACCTTCCTTGTATTGCTACGGAGTTTTTATTATGCCGCTCAGCACTTCGCGAACGTTGCTTTAGACACCCGTCCAACCGCTCCAAGCGGTCTAACGGGTAATTTCCGGACAGGTTCTTAGCCGACGATTATGTTTTGAGCACAGGATACTTGGGCTAACCATTACTTTGATAGAATCTGTGCACTATTCAAGCGAATGTGGAAGTACATCGATAAATGGACAAGTTTTTTTTAACAAACTTTTTGGCTTGACCCAAAAAGTTACAAAAAGGTCAAGGCTTAATAAAACTCCTTGAATACTACGTCAGGTTTTGGCCGCGCAGCACGAACCGTGCCGCGGTATACATTTGTTTTTCATAGTATTGAGTTCAGCGCGACACTATGCGTGCTGCTGGCGCAAAGCCCGCCCTGAGAAATGCATCTGTTTTTCTTCGTGGTATAATCTGGTAGCTTTCTCAGTGCTTACCCTGCAAATCCTTCCTTGTATTACTAAGGAGTTTTTATAATGCCGTCCCAGCTCTTCGCTGACAGTATAGCTTCAGAAATTAAATATCGTGTCCACTCCAAAAAGTCAATTTGTGACGTTTCGGAGTGGACTTAATATCGCGGTTTTATTAGGTAAATCAACCGGTCTGCGTTAAATATTTTTACAGAATTTTAGCTGTTTTTATCAAATTCGCTTAATTGCGATCGAAAAATATTGCTCACATTAAAAATATTGTAATTTAGCACCCGACCTGACGGTTACTCATTTTCCGAGCTCCTGCAACAAATTAGTCTAAACACTTAAAAGTAATCGAAATGAAAAAACATTTTTTACCCGGCACATTTACTTTATTGCTTTGCCTGCTTTTTAGCGCAACAGTTTCCAAAGCACAGATTTCTGTGGTTCATCTTTCTGACGACCAACAGGCTTACAAAAATGAAGGCATCTATTATGCTTTGCCCCAAACTTTTGTACGTGTTGATGTTTGGGTTGATAAAGTAGAAACTTTCCGTGGGCCTTACGCAGAATACGCCGCCCGCTTGCTCGGCCTCGAAAACGTTGCCAGGGTGAATTCTGCCTCCTATCACATTTCAGGGGTTAGCCTGAGTACTTACCACGAGGCAGATCCAAACCATTTTTACTTTGCACAGGTTCCAAAGAAAAAAACCAAGGAGCTTCGGTTTTCTTTGAGCCCAGAAGGAATCATGCAATCGGCCAGGTGGGAGGAAACCGTGAAAGAGCAAAAACAATCCAATGCCATTATCCTTACCCGCGAATCTTCGCTGAGGTCGGAATTCGTTGATATTACGGTTCCCAATATTATTGAACGCATTGACACATTCATGCGTAAAATCAGTGTTGATACCACCACTTTTGAAGAAATCTTTTTCCGCAAAACTTTTATCGAAAAAACCACCGAGCAGAAAGCACGGGAAGCGGCAAATTTTATTCTCAAGCTCGAAGACCAGCGGTTCAGCTTGCTCACAGGCTATCAGGAAGTCAACTATTCTGCCGAGGTGATGCAGTTTATGAACGATCAGCTCCGTCAGCTGCAGGATGAATACCTGGCACTTTTTAAAGGGAAGACCGTAACTACCACCAGTCATTATAGTTATATTTACAAACCTGAGCCTGGTAAGGAAAATGATCCTGTTACCCTTTTTAAATTTGCTTCAAACCGTGGGATCGTAGAAAAGGAATACCCGGTTGGAGAACCGGTTCAGCTATCCTATCGTAAATTAGGAAACACAGCGCAAATGAGCAGCCACCAGACCTTGCGTGAACAAGGCAACCGAAAATATACCGGTTTCTATTACCGCATTCCCGATAAAGCAAGTATCAATGTAAGAATGGGTGAAGAAAGCCTTGCCGAAAGCCAGTTTCTTGTGAACCAACTTGGTGTAATCAGTTTCCTGCCATACAAAAACGTAAGGGAAATTCAGTTTTATCCTGAAACCGGGGCAGTTAAATACCTGATGTTAAAATAATCTCAACCCTTCAAGGCTTTTCTGATCCGAACCAGTTTTGTGAGCAGTTTTTCAAGCTTATCCAATGGAAGCATGTTTGCGCCATCGGATTTGGCATTGCGCGGATCGGGATGGGTTTCGATAAACAAGCCGTCAACTCCTGCAGCAATACCGGCGCAGGCAATGGTTTCTATCAGTTCGGGCAGACCGCCAGAGACCCCGCTGCTTTGGTTGGGCAACTGCAATGAATGGGTAACATCAAGAACCACAGGGTATCCGAAAGATTTCATTACCGGAATATTCCTGAAATCAACGATTAGATCATGGTAACCAAACATGCTGCCCCGCTCGGTGAATATGATGTTGTCGTTTCCGGCAGCGGCTACTTTTTCTGCTGCATAAGCCATAGATGCGGCTGACACAAATTGCCCTTTTTTAATATTGACTACCTTTCCGGTTCTCGCGGCTGCCTGCAGGAGTTCGGTCTGCCGGCATAGAAAAGCCGGAATCTGCAAAACATCCACAAAGGCAGCGGCTTTTTCGGCTTCTGCTTCGCTGTGAATATCGGTAAGGGTTGGAATGTCGAACTTGGAACCCACCCGGGCAATGGCTTCCAGCGCCTTTTCATCTCCGATCCCGGTAAAAGAATCTCCTCTCGAACGGTTTGCTTTTTTATACGATGCTTTGAAAATGAAAGGGATTTCAAGCCTGTCGCAGATTTCCTTGATCCTGGTGGCAATGGCTTCGGGCATTTCGGTGTCTTCGACCACACAAGGGCCGGCAATCAGAAAAAAGTTTCCTGAATCAAGGTGGCGTTGGTTTAGAATGCTATTTAATACTGAATCCATGTATGGTGCTTGTTTGATTGCAAAAGTATAGAAACCGTTAGAATAATTAACTGTTGCAATCTATAACTTTAAACGGGTTCGAGATGAATGGTAATTGAATTTGATTAACCTACGACTATCAATACCCATACTTCTTCTTCCACAGCGCCTGCAGGTGTTTTCTGATCTCGAGTTCACGGGCGTTGTGTTGGGGGTCGTAGAATTTCTTGCCACTTAATTTTTCGGGCAGAAATTCCTGCTCGGCAAAGTTCTGATCAAAATCATGAGCGTATTTATAGCCTTTTCCATAACCAATTTCGTTCATCAGCCGTGTAGGGGCGTTGCGCAAGGGTAAGGGCACGGGCAGGTCGCCGGTTTTGCGAACCGTATCCAGCGCCTGGTTCATGGCCAGGTAAGAAGCATTGCTTTTTGGCGAAGATGCCAGGTAAATGGCGGTTTGAGAAAGTATGAGCCTGCACTCGGGATAACCGATCACATTCACGGCCTGGAAACAACTGGTCGCGAGCAACAAGGCATTTGGGTTCGCATTGCCAATATCTTCCGAAGCAAGGATGAGCATCCGGCGTGCAATAAACAAAGGATCTTCGCCGGCTTCAATCATGCGGGCAAGCCAGTAAACGGCCGCGTTGGGGTCGGAACCGCGCATGGATTTGATAAAAGCCGAGATCACATCGTAATGCATTTCGCCGCCTTTGTCGTACAAGGCCAGGTTTTGCTGAATTACCTCCAGCACTTTGTCGTTGGTGATTTCCAGGGCCATGTTTGAGGCAGGTTCTGAACCGATTACCAGTTCAATGGCATTGAAAAGTTTACGGGCATCACCTCCTGAAATTCTCAACAGGGCTTCGGTTTCGCGGATTTCAATCTTTTTCCCGGTTTCATTTTGAATATGCTGAACCGCATGGGAAAGGAGTTTCAATAAATCGTCTTTGCCCAGTGATTTCAGGATATACACCTGGCAACGCGACAGCAGGGGAGAGATCACTTCAAAAGAAGGGTTTTCGGTGGTGGCACCAATCAACGTCACAATTCCTTTCTCAACAGCGCCGAGCAAGGAATCCTGCTGCGATTTGCTGAAGCGGTGGATTTCATCAATGAACAGTATCGCATTACCGGCATTTTCTTTGGCGGTTGCTATCACCTCCCTTACATCTTTCACACCGGAACTAATGGCACTCAACGTGAAAAACGGCCGCTGAAGCTGCTGCGAAATGATAAATGCCAGGGTGGTTTTGCCAACTCCCGGCGGTCCCCAGAGGATCATAGAAGGAATATTACCCGACTCAATGGCCTTGCGTAAAATCGCCCCATCACCCACCAGATGTTCCTGCCCGATAAAACCATCGAGCGATTGTGGCCGGAGCTGCTCAGCGAGCGGTATATTATTAGCGTTTTTCATTCTGCCGGCCAAATTACTATTTTTTCCAGCGATAGTATCGCTTTAAGCGATGCTATCGCTAAAATCAACTTAGCGAAGAGAATATTATCTTCGCAAAAAAAAAATATTAATGGACTTACAACTCAACAACCAATTTTTTATCATTTGTGGCGCCGGCAGTGGTTTTGGAAGGGCCATAGCCGAACGCCTTGTGAATGAAGGTGCCAACGTGCTGGCAATTGCCCGTCGCGGGGATACGTTGACTGAACTAAAAAGTATGAACCCTGCTGCTGTTGAAATCCTTCCAGGAGAACTTTTCAGCGCTGATTTCCTCGATGAACTTTTAAGTGTGCTCAACGGCCGCATTCCTGATGGAGTGCTTGTTAACGCCGCTGGCCCGCCAGCCAGTTCATTTCTTGAAACACAATTGAAGGATTGGGATGAAGCCTACAATCATCTGCTGCGCTGGAAAGTGGATTTGTTGCAGCGGCTGTTGCCTGGCTTTATTCAAAAAGGCTATGGCCGGATTGTAATGGTTGAAAGCGTTTCGGTAAAGCAGCCTGTTGAAAACCTGATACTGAGTAATTCCCTGCGCATGGCCGTTGTAGGAATGGCCAAAACTATTGCCAACGAGGTAGGTTCAAAAGGGATAACCATCAATGTAATGGCTCCGGGATATCACGATACGCCTGCTATGGAACGTTTGTTCGCAAAACGAAGTGCTACGAAAGGCATTACAGCTGTTGATGCTCGTAAGTCCTTTGAAAAAGAACTGATGACCGGCCGCATGGGCGATCCGGCTGAGTTTGCCATGCTGGCTGCCTGGTTGCTTTCACCAACATCGGGTTATATTACTGGGCAAACTTTCAGCGTGGAAGGAGGATTGTCAAAATTTGTGTTCGGATAAAAATTACAGGGCAATCATCGTTGGGTCAACATCCCTTGTCCAGTCGTAGAAGCCACCTTCAAGCAACCATAGGTTTTTGAATTTGTGCTTTTCGCGCAGGTAAATATAAGCCTGGTCGCTTTTCATGCCATAGGTACAGCCCAGCACAACCATGCCGCTGCGGGATATCTTGTCAATATTCGTGGGAATATCTTTCTGAAAAATATTTATCGAGCCGGGGATATGACCCGCTTCAAATTTTTCAGGTTCGCGGATATCAATAATCTGGATTTCTTCATTTTTATCAAGCCTGGCTTTTAGCTCAACCGGAGTAATCATTCTCATAGTGGCAACAGTCTATTTGGTCTCTTCAAATCCGAATAATTGTTTTTTCTTGATAAAATCTGCTACAAAACGAGGAACCATTTCTTCCCATGTATGATCGCCATGTTTTATTTTATCCAGCACATGTGTTGAAAAAATGTGCATGTATTTCTTGTTGGCAGTTGCAATATCCAGTATTTTCCGGTTTTCGAGCAGGTGCATGAACAGGTGTTTGATGCCTGGTGGCACAGCTATGTTTTGAATATTTGAAAGGTTCCCATTGCTGTCGAGCGATGGATAAATATACATTTTTGCATTTTCGGGAAAAAGTTTGCCAAATGCTTCCATGATCCCACCTTTCAGGTTCTGATAATATTTTTCGTCAAGAACCTTCCGGAAAGTGAGGATGCCAATAACAATCCTGAGTTTGATGATCCTGAACTGTGAAAGATAGGTCACAAGTTTGTAAAATTCACGATAATTTGAAACCATCACATTTTGGCCTAAGCTGTTGAGCAGGTCAACCCGGTCGAGGAAATCGCGTTCATCAAATACACCTTCTTCCAAGAGGTTGCGAAGGGTTATTTCGCATAGCGGCAACGTATTTTCCTTGTCATAGTCCTCATCACGTTTAAAAATGCCGAAGCTGGTTTTGAGCATATCAATCCCAACGTAGGTAATTGGCCTGAAACTGCCGCGAAAAACCAGAATATTCTTCTTGTAAAGCATATCGGCAGGTTCCTGAACTTTACCGTAGCGATCGAACATGGTCGCGCTGGTCATCCCGTTTTTTACAAGTTGCACCGCCAGCAGCCGGTTGTCAATATAGCCGAGTTGAGGCCCACCCATGTGGATCATGGTTATTTCAACGCGGTCGGTGGAGAGATTATCAAGCAGTGACTGCAAAAACGTGTTGGGCCACTCCCAAAAATAAAAGCAGGCGTAAATTAGGTTCACACCAAGAATGCCGAGAGAATTTTGCTGAAGGAGATTGTCGTTTTCATGCAGGCGTACATGCAGGATCACACGGTTGGGAAGATGGCCGGGTTCGAGCTGAAAGTCAACGCCCAACCAGCCGTGGCTGACATTGGTTTTCTGATAGTTAATGGTGGAAACTGTATCGGCAAATGAGAAGAAACGAGTGTTCTGATCGCGGGTTCCTGCAAGCAGCCTGACCATTTCCTTATACTCTGTATCAAGCATGAGTTCGAGGCGTTCGCGCGAAACATAGCGTTTCATTTCTTTGCCTTCGCAATACAAGGCATCGCTGAAACGCTTGTCGTAAGCTGAGATGGTCTTGGCAATTGTGCCCGATGCGCCGCCTACCTGAAAAAAGTTGCGGGCAACTTCCTGTCCTCCGCCAATTTCGGCGAAAGTGCCAAAAATCGTTGGGTCAAGATTTATTGCTAATGCCTTTTGGTTCGCATTGAGTATTTCTCTTTCGTCGCTCATGGTATGAATGGCAGGTTACAGGAGTACAACAAAGATAGGCCTATTTGGTTGAAACGTCCTTGCCATGAAAAATTGCGATGCGTGGATTATATTGGTGATAGATCAAAATTTATCCTGGATTGAAATATCATTTGGTTGGCTTGGTTGATTGCTGATACAACTATTTCATTGCCCGGATTGTTATCGTGCGAACCCATAATTGAAATCGTTTCACCTTGCTTGAGTTCTTTCAGGTAGTTGACCTGTATCCGGCAGTTCCTGATTGGGAAAATGCTTTTAGTCTGCAAGGCATCAAAGATGTATTCGAGGTATTTTGCATTGTTCACATGCAGGTTAACATCAATATCAGAATAGACCGTGCTGCGTTTTGTCAATAGAGTCATTTCAGCAGGCTCTGCAATTTTGCCGGGCAATTCGTCAATGGCCGGTTGAAGGTCAAACAAGGGAAGATCAAATCTTTCATTAGCAGGATTGACCGGCCTTCCGCTTTTTGCATCCATCATAAGCCATGCTGTGGTGGCCTTGCCAATATTACCGCCATCCTGCGAATAAAATCTGAAATCGCGTATGGCAAACAGTCTTTCGATGCCTTTGGGCCAGGTTTCTACAATGAGATCTTCATCAAACTTCACATTGCCATGCCACTCAAGGATTACCCTCGAGAGTATCCAGAAAATGCCTCTTGGGTTAAGCTGTGTGTATCCGAACCCAAGTTCCTCGGCGTTTAAGCCGGCAGCTACCTGCATGAAATTGAAAACAGAACTTATTTTGAGATGATTGAATTCATCGGTTTCGTACGATCGGATTTTAAAGGTGTATTTTCCAGGTAGGTTCATATTGCATGTTTTTTCTTGCCGGCGGCAAAGATAAAGCGTTTGTAAGAGATAGGCAGACTTTTATATTTCAGCTTTGAGCCTAGTCGGGAAATCACAAACTGCTGAATTTTATCGTTTTTAGCCCCTGACCCCTAAAGGGGAACCGCTAAAATTCAGCAGTTTGTGAAAGTCCCCTTTAGGGAACTTAGCGAAGCGATCTCACGAACGAAGTGAGTAATTTAGGGGCATAACGACTTTTCAGATCAGGCACAGCTTTTAGTTTAGTTCATTCTAAAATTCTTTAATTGCCGTTGGCTTCAGCCAACGGCAATTAAATTCAGCAAGTTGCACGGCTTTAGCCGCATTAAACAATTCTTAGAATTGAATTCAACCTTTGTGTGCGCGAAGCTTTATTCTTTAATTTGCGCTGCCAAATTATTACTTCATGACTACACTTGATGCTGTACTTGAATTTCTTAAATCAGTCACCTTACTAACTGTAAGCCAGCTTATAAGTATTTTTGGGATTCTTTTTATTTTTGGATTGGTCTTGTATTTTCTGGCCCGCAACACAAGGCGTGTTTATATGAAATCGGTGGGTTCAACCCTTGACATCATTGTTACCGGCTGGATTGGAACCCCGGTTCATGAACTGGGCCATGCAATTTTCTGCCTTATCTTTTTTCATAAGATTGAAAGGATCAAACTTTTTGATCCTAACCCCAAGGATGGCTCCATTGGTTATGTGATCCACAGTTACGATCGCAAAAATATCTGGCATCGCATAGGGAACTTTTTTATTGGGGTGGGACCCATTATTTTTGGCTCAATCGTGTTATATGCTGCTATGTATTATCTGGTTCCGAATATTAAAGGTGTTTTCAGCGAAATTAAGAAACACGGCGCTACCATAAGTTCGCTCGAACTCAGCAACTGGCAATTTGCCTATAAATCTCTGCTTGATGCAGTTACAATCACCCTGAAAGCCCTGAGCAATCCGGCTAATTTTACTGAATGGCAATTTTGGTTATTCATCTATCTTTCAATGAGCATCGCCTCGCATATGGAACTTAGCCCACCAGATCTCAAAGGCGCTTTGGGAGGTTTCATCACACTGGCCTTATTCATTTTCTTTCTGAACCTCTTCGTCATGGTACTTGATCATGCCGGTCTCAATAAGGTCTTTGGCAGTTTCTGGAAATACATCAATCTGCAAACCTATATGGGAAGCATTGCCCGTGTTACAGGTATTGCCACCGCCTTGTTTATTTATGCTACCATTATATCGGCTATCAATTTTGTTGTGTCGTGGTTGCTGTTGTCTATCTATACGCTCATCCGCCATCGTAGAGTGATCAACCCATTTTGGGGGTAGGACCTATTGTGATGCGGTGATGCAGTGATGCTGTGATACAGTGATACAGTGATACTGTCAGTGCTGCTGTATGGAGATATGGAGTTATAGAGTGTTGGAGTAATGGAGTAATGGAAGGGATCCAAGCCCCGAAGAATGAGGGGATTGAAGCCCTGTTGCTTCTCCTCTTCAGCTGTTCTCGCAATCTCGTCTCTCAGTCTCGCCTTATCATTTTCCCAGCTATGCCAAGATCGCCTACTTTTTCCGCCGTACCAAATACCAAACAAACCTGATTCTCGTTTAATCATCGCATTGTATTTATGTTTTGAGTATTTTAGCCCGCTGAAAAACCCATGCTGTCATCGTTTCTGATTCCAATCTTTTTCATGAAAAAAATGCATTTTCCTACTATCAAGCCGCTGATCTTTACCTTCTTATTTCTTTTCTCTGCTGTGCAGATTGCATCTTCGCAAATACGGACCTATTTGCAGGAAATTGAAGCCTGCCCGGATGAACTCTTTTCAATGCCTGTATATGTTGAAGATCTTTTTGGAGTTGATTCGTTTTTGATTGTAATTAATTACGATCCTGCAGTACTAACCCAGAGTGGACATGAAAATATACATCCCAGCCTGCTTCCCGATGACTTTAGCATAGACTATTCAACCGGGGTTATAACCATGACCTTTGATTCTGATATACCTTTAAATATCGGCAATGACAACCTTGTATTTTTCAGGTTTACGCCGGTTTCGGGCTCAACGGATCTTAACTGGGATTTTACAAGTGGATATTATTTCCAGGGCCAGGCACTAGCTGCAGAATTTATAAAAGGAAGTGTGGATGTTTTGCCTGAGATTACGATTGAATTGGTTCAGATTCCTGAAGAAGTTTGCCCTGAGAGTTTTGATGCCAGCGTTATTGCAAGCATTGGCGGTGGCACGCCTCCCTACACTTACCAGTGGATTGGCAGCCCGATTCAAGTGCTGAGCGATAGCATTGCCCGCAATCTCGCTGCCGGTGGGAGTTACACCATACGGATCACAGATGATAAAGGATGTGTGAAGGATTCAGTATTTACAGTCAAAACCAGGACCCTGAACGAGATTGTAATCACGGCGGTTCCTGATACAGTTTTTATCTCTAATCCTTCGGTTGTTTTTTCAGCCGAAAATCTTTCCGATCCTTTCATCACAAATTACTTCTGGCGTTTTGGTGATGGTGACTCCGTTAATGCCGCTGTTCCTGATGCCCCGCATATTTATTTTAATGCCAAAGAGTTTGCCAAAGAAGGCGGACAGGAGTATGAAGTAACGCTGACGGTGACCAATGAGTTCGGCTGTGATACAACAATCCTTTACACAATCCTGCTGCGCGAAGCTCCGATTTTTGTTCCCAATGTGTTCACACCCAATGGCGACGGCGCCAACGACGAATTCAAAATCGTTCGCGATGACGATAAAAACAAAATCATCAGTGATGAGTATTTGCGTCTCGAACTCGAAGTTTTTAATCGCTGGGGGAAAAGAATTTACTCAAGCGATAATTATCAAAGCAATTGGGATGGCGGCAATGCCTCCGATGGGGTATATTTTTATGTGCTGAAAGCGATCGGCTTTTATAAGATTGACACCTTCAAAGGTGCAGTGCATATTATGCGTTGAGATGATCTTGCTTTTTCACGGCCAACGTGCGAACGCTAAGCTTTTCAGACCACTTCGATCATTGAATCACTGAATATTTTCTCGCCCCGGTAGCAAAGAAATAATCTTGCGATTGTCACCACATCTTTCTCGCAATAGCGTGATATGCGTTCCAGGTCATTGTCCTGCCAGTAAACTTTGCCTACATCGCTTCCCTTGATATCGTCTTTTGGGGTCGGAATGCCGAAAACAGTGGCAAGCAGTTCAAGCGAAGTGTAATTTTTATAATCACCAAACCGCCAAAGTTCCATGGTATCAAGATGGGGAACCTCCCAGGGTTTTTTGCCTGAATGATCGAGAATGGCAGGAAGCGGAATCTGGTTGATCAGCATTCGCCGGGCTATGTAGGGAAAATCGAATTCTTTTCCATTATGCGCACAGAGCAAACGGTTGGATTTGAAGAAATTTTTACCAAGCATTTGTGCAAACTCCTCAAGCAGCACTTTTTCATCATGAGCTGCAAATGATTTCAGGCGGAACTTCCCGCCGTGAAAAAATCCAACAGATATGCAGATAATTTTACCGAACTCAGCATAGATGCCTGCTCTTTCATATAGTTTTTCAGGCGTATCAGTTTCTTCCTGTTTCAGGCGTTCGGTTTTGTGATCCCACAAAGCTCTCAGAGTTTCAGGAACTTCAAGGTAATTGGCATACTGTGGCACCGTTTCAATATCGAGAAACAGGATGCTGCTGATGTTTAAATTATTGAGCATGGCGACGGATTGGATGATTCAATAGCCGGTAAATTTATGAAAAAATGATTCTCAAAAAAATCCAATCCGAATAATCTGGATTTTGGCGTTCAGAACAATTCCTCTTTACGCAGGTTTACTGCTTGTAAACAAAGGCATTGATGTTCATTCCGGCGCCAACAGAGGCAAAAAGGATTACATCACCTTCGTGGATTTGATGGCCGTTTAACTCACCTTTCAGAATCATATCGTAAAGTGTTGGAACCGTGGCCACTGAACTATTACCCAGCACGTGAATGTTCATTGGCATCACATCGCTTGTTTCTACCCGCACTCCATAAAGTTTGAAAAAGCGCTTCACAATGGCTTCATCCATTTTCTCATTGGCCTGGTGTATGATCACCTTTTTTAGGTCTTCAATCGGGATTCCTGATTTGTCCATAGCAATCTTCATTGCAAGCGGAACATTGGAAAGGGAATACTCATAAACTTTACGGCCAAACATTTTAATATAGCGGGTTGCAGGATCGCTATCGGGTGCATTTGATTTTCCCATGTACAGATAACCAGCTTCTTCATTTGTATGCGACATAAAGGAAGTAGAGAGGATCCCTGTTTTTTCATCCGACTCCCGGGCTTCAACAATCACTGCTCCAGCGCCATCTGAAAAAATCATGGTGTCGCGGTCGTACTTATCAACTACCCGCGATAGGGTTTCTGACCCAATCACCAGGCAGCGTTTGGCAAGACCAGAGCGGATAAACGAATCAGCCTGTATCATCCCCTGTATCCAACCAGGACAACCAAAGATAATATCGTAAGGAATGCAAGAAGGGTTATTGATTTTCAACAAATGTTTGACCCTTGACGCCAGGCTGGGTACCGCATCGGATTGTACGCTACCTTTGATTACATCGCCAAAGTTTTGGGCCACGATAATCTGATCAATGGTTTCGCGATCAATGCCTGCATCGCTGATAGCTTTTTCGGCTGCAATTGCAGCAATATCAGAATTTGTCTGGTTCTCATTTACCCAGCGCCGCTCGGCAATGCCGGTAATATCGCGGAATTTACTTACTACTACTTCGCCGGGAGTATCAATGAGGGATTCATCTTTTTCGAAAAAAATCTGTTTGGTAAATTCGGAATTATGAATTACAAGGCTTGGAATGTAGCTGCCAGTGCCGGTAATTATAGTATTCAGATGTTTCATTCTTTTAAAAACTAAATTTTAGGGTTTGTAATGGTACTAACAAAACGAATACAATGTGAAAATGTTTTTTGAGAACTTTTCTGTGGGCTTTCTAAGTTTGTCAAATTTTTATCAGAACCGTTTACAATATTAATTTTGCAAAAATACAGTTTTGTGAAATACCAGCTAATTTTAACTGAAGACGGCTCGCACACTATTTACATGGAGGAGTTGAATGAGCACTATCATTCGGTGTATGGGGCGTTGCAGGAATCCCGCCATGTATTTATAAATGCGGGCCTTAAAGCGTGTAATAGTCAGCAAGTCAATATCCTTGAAATAGGTTTTGGAACCGGCTTGAATGCGCTCCTAACATTTTTTGAAGCCGAGGCTCGAAACCAGCAAATTCATTACACTGCCTGCGAACCTTTCCCCGTGACAGAGATGATGTGGAAACAACTCAACTACGCAACATTATTCACTGAAGAAAATGCTTCAACAATTTTCGATTCGATGCATGCCACTGAATTCGGCCGTGAAGTTCAGATGAACGGGAATTTCACTTTTCAAAAAATTGCACAAAAAATTGAGAACGCCAATCTGCTGGAGAATCATTTTCACCTTATTTATTTCGACGCTTTTGCTCCCGCTGTACAGCCAGAGCTCTGGACTTACCAGATTTTTAAGAAACTGTTTGATGCAACTGACAATGATGGGGTATTGGTAACTTATTCTGCTATGGGCGAAGTACGGCGCTCAATGACAAAAGCGGGTTTCAAGGTTGAGCGATTACCCGGTCCGCCTGGGAAAAGGGAAATGCTAAGAGCGATGAAGAAATCTTATCACTATGGTTCTCTATAAATATGTTTATCCACTACGTGGAATTATATAGGAACCAAACAATCGTTCTACAATACCTTATCCGCTACGCGGAAAATTGCAGCAGCAGTGTTAATCGAAGACCTTAAATAATGACAGGCATGAAGATTAAATCCAATCAAAAAAATAGTTTAATGCGGAAAATGCTCCGCAAATTGCTGAATGCAATTGCCGTTGGCTTCAGCCAACGGAAACGGAAGAACAAGAAATCCGGGCTTTAGCCACATTAAAGCGAATTCGATTTAACTTTTAAAAGCAGCTTCAAAATTTGAATAACGGCATTGCTACTCCACCAAAAAACCTCTGAGTTGCATTACAGGCGATTGGTTCACAATAACGGATTCAACCGTTGCCCAGGGCGGGCCTTTATGACACCATGCTACAAACTGCTTCAGGTTTTCCACTTCACCTTCGGCTTCGATGTGCACACTTCCGTCCTTGCTGTTTTTTACGAAACCGGTGATTTCCAGCTCATGTGCGGTTTTTTGAGCATAAAACCTGAACCCGACGTTTTGAACTTTTCCGGTGATTGTAATGTCGTAATGTAGTGCCATATTCAAAAACTAGTATGAATGAGACGATAAACGCTTGACCATTAACGATTCAACTTGCAGCAACAATTGCCCGGGCGTGAAGGTTCGCCAGTTAAAATGGCTTAATACACCGTTCATGGCAATATAATTTGGCACAAAGATAGTTTCGAATTCCTTAATAATATAGTCGCGAAGATTCAGGATCGCAATCCAGCCATCTTCAACTTCTTCAAACCACTCCTGATAATAATCATTTTCAGCCGCGTGATAATTGAGCACATTGTCACCAATCAGGATAAATTTGTTGATGCCTTCATCCATCATGGGTTCCGCGATGTTTTGCTTCAGGTACATGATATCATTATAAAGGCAGTCGTTCCATTCGCCCATTAGCTCAATTATACAAAACCCGAGATTATAATCAACAAATAGGATTTTAAGGTACAATGTGGATGAACCCATCTCATCCCACTGGGGATGTATATAGTAGTTATAAACCGTATGAGTACAGAGCGAATCGTGATATTCACGACCGTAAAGAGGGGAGCGCTCATCGGTTGCGGACTCGTACAACGACGTCCAATTATAATATGGCTCAATGGTATGCATTGATGCAAAATTAATTAAACTTTCGGTAAAATCGTCAGGAACTCTATGTTAACGCAGGTCAATGACCTCAATGCCAGGATGATCAGCAGGATTGAAACGAAAACTGGAATCGGGAATGGATTCATTGGTAATAAAATCCTTAATGGCATAAACAAATTCATTGCCGGTTCCGTCGAACATTGTAATGGCCAGAAGTTGTTTTTTGTTTTTATCAACCTTCACGTGCACCTTGTTAAATGCGGCGGCTTCTTTGGGTAAAAGTTCGAGCACTACCTCATTTCCCGATTCGCTCAATATTTTGGCTTTGAATTTATCAGCCCATGATTTCAGGAAATTCCTTGGGTTGAAGCCTTCTTCATCATTCATGGGTTCATTGATCTGGACTTCGTTTACTGATTCCATAAATGTCCACATGGTTTTGCCATCGCTGATAATCTGTTGCCCGGCCACATCCAATTTGTATTTATCGCCTTTTGATAACAACCAGCCATCAAGGCTTTCGTTGATGCCCTGGGATTTGTTGAGCATTTTATACTCGAACCGGATTTTGATATTATCAAACGATTGGGTTTTTTCTGAAACTTCGTTGAGAAGCGTGATCGCTTTCTTGTCCTGCGCATAGGCGCTTACGCTCAACATGAGCAGCAATATAAAAAGTGTGTTTTTCATTTTCGGTTATAAATTATCGATTATTTGCTATAAAGGTCTTTCAAAAACTGTTCCAAAGCCATTTCTCCGGCAACTCTCACTTCGCGGGCCTTGCTTCCTTCAAAAGGGCCGACTATGCCTGCCTGCTCCAGTTGGTCAATGATACGGCCTGCACGGTTGTATCCTAACTTCAGTTTACGCTGCAACAATGAGGTGGAACCTTGCTGGTGTGCCACAATGATCCGGGCAGCATCTTCAAACAATTCATCGCGTTCGTTCGGGTCGAAAGATTCCGAAGCCTCGGTTTCTTCATCATAATATTCAGGCAGATGAAAAGCATCGGGGTAGCCTCTTTGCGATCCAATGAAATCAGTAATTTTATCAATTTCATGTATATCAATAAATGCGCATTGCAAACGCATCATGTCGCTGCCGGTAGAAAGCAGCATATCGCCACGGCCAATCAATTGTTCAGCGCCCGAAGAATCAAGGATTGTACGTGAATCAATCTTTGAGATCACACGGAAAGCAAAACGGGCCGGGAAATTGGCTTTGATTGATCCGGTAATAATATTTACCGAAGGCCGCTGGGTCGCAATTACAAGGTGAATGCCAATGGCGCGCGCCAACTGTGCCAACCTCGTAAGCGGAACCTCAATTTCTTTACCGGCGGTCATGATCAGATCAGCGAACTCATCAATGATCACTACAATATAAGGCAGGAAACGGTGCGATTCATTTGGATTGAGCCGGCGTGAAATGAATTTTGTGTTGTATTCCTTGATATTCCGGACCTGGGCATCTTTCAGCAGATCATAGCGCATGTCCATTTCCAGGTTCAGGGAGTTCAACGTGCGAACCACCTTTCTTGTATCTGTGATGATGGCTTCTTCTGAATCCGGCAATTTGGCCAGGAAGTGGCGCTCGATTTTCGAGAAAAGTGTCAGCTCTACTTTTTTGGGATCAATCATCACAAACTTCACCTGCGAAGGATGCTTTTTGAAAAGCAGTGACGCAATGATTGCATTCAATCCAACTGATTTGCCTTGACCGGTTGCACCTGCCATCAGGATGTGCGGCATGCGGGTAAGATCGGCAACAAAAGTTTCGTTCTGTATGGTTTTGCCCATGCCAAAAGGCAGTTCATATTTCGATGACATAAACCTTTCGGACGAAAGGATGGACTTCATTGAAACAATTTCGGGGTTTTGGTTAGGAACCTCAATACCGATTGTTCCTTTGCCGGGGATGGGCGCAATAATGCGGATACCTAACGCCGACAAGCTTAGCGCAATGTCGTCCTCAAGGTTTTTGATCCTTGAAATCCTTATGCCGGGAGCAGGGATAATTTCATAGAGGGTTACGGCAGGCCCGATCGTTGCCCTGATCTTTTCAATCTGAATTGAGTAGTTGCCCAAAGTCTGGACAATACGGTTCTTGTTGGCTTCCAGTTCTTCTTTCTGAACCTTGCTGCCTTCATCGTCATAGTCATCAAGCAAGTCGAAAGTGGGATAGCGGTAGCTGGCCAGGTCAAGGGTCGGGTCGAACGGAGTATCAATGGTAAAATGCCCGGTATCCTCTTTATTGTTATCTATCGGTAGGTTATCATTGCCGGATGGCTGTTCAATCGTAAGCTCAACATCAGCAATTTGTTCTGCCTGTTTTTGTTTTTCAGCGGGTTTGGTGTTGGCAGTTGTTTGTTTAACTTCTGTCTCAGATGTTTTGCCGGCAAAACTCCATGAACCGCCTTCTTTTTCATCAATGGCAAACTCAACTGTATTGAATTTATCTTCTTTGGGAATATTTCTTGGTAAATTATCAGGCTGTTCATCTTCATCATCCTCTTCAACATCATTATGTTGTTTAGGTTTTCTCTCAGAAACCAGACCGCTTAGCTTCAGGTTAACCGTGAAAACAAGGTAGATGATGATCACAAATAACAGGAAAATGCCAGTACCAACTCTTCCCATCAGGCCTTCGAGCCACGCAGTGCTATAGGTTCCGAAAACACCTGCAAGAATTGATAGATCGTATTCCCTGAAAAAGAATCCCATTGTAACGCTAAGCCAAATCACCAGGATCAGGCCGAAGAGCAGCGTTCGCCACCAGGGGAGGAGTTTGACTTTGAGCGACAGCTTGATGCCTGCAAGGAATAAGAGGAAAACAAATATGTAGGAGGCGATCCCAAAACCAGCTTTTATAAATTGCCATCCAAAGAAGGCGCCCAGGCGTCCACCCCAGTTGTTTACCGGCAGCTTGTCATTAAACACGATATTCCTGAAACTCTCGGAAGCTGCCTGATCGTCAATTCCCACGCCACCGGTGAAATAGTTCAGCAGGTAGGATGTGAAGGCAAAAAGTAAATAGATGGAAAGCAGCGCCAGGAAAACCCCAACTGAAAGATGGTATTTCTCATTTTTAAGAAAACTAAATGTCTTGCCTTTTCTTCTCACCTTTGGCTTAGTTCCCTTGCTCGTATTTTTGGGTACGCTGCTGTTTTTTAAAGTGTTTCTTTTCGGCTGATTTTCTTTCGGGGACATTCGTGCTTGCTGGCTTTTATTGCTTTATAAATAGTGTGGCAAAAGTACGAAAGATAAAAGAACCCTGATGCATGGTAAAAACTTTCAAAATCAGGGTAGGTTCAACGCACAAATGTGACCCTTCGTGCATTCCTCTTTAATTCACACCGCCAGGACGCGAGGACGCAAAGATTTGATTCATCATTATCTCATCTTCCACTGATTGGCTTATTCTGTAGGCCAAAACAGTATGACGCGAAGAGCTGGGAACAAAAGAGAATAAATCAGTGAATATCTAATCTAATCTTTTATTTATGAAACCTCTACGAGGTATTTTGTATTAGTTGGGTTGCGCTTTGCAACAATAATGTATCGCCTACAGCGAATCTACTATGCAGCGAGGCGGGTTCTGTGTAGCGGATAGAGTATTGTAGATTAGCGGTTGAATAGTTCTATTAATTCCACGTAGTGGATACACAAATAGCATCCATCCGCATCACCAATTTTATCCACATAATGCAAATATAAAGCCGGATCACTATCTTTTTCATTCTTGTTGACTGAATGGGAGATGTGATCCGGCCCGGAAGAAAACTAATAATTTCCGCTGCGTTTAAAAAATGCTGTAAACAAATCCGGCCGCAAGATAAGTGCTGAACCTGTTATACTGAATCTTTTGTTCTGCCCAAGGTCCAAAAGGCTTTCTTTTCTCAGTTTCAAAAGTAGCGTTGCTCTGCAAGCTGAGATTAAGCCTCAAACGTGGTGATACATAGTAATCAGCCAAAGCGTGTATTCCCGCAATCACGAGTGAAGGGGAAAAGCTGTAGACTTCGTTTTCATCTTCCGGATACTCAAAAAAGTTATGGTTGTATGATGCATGTGCACCCAACTGAAGGCTGGTCCTGCTATTGGGGTAATACCCAACGGTATTTGAAGCCGCAATATTAAGGCGACGACTTGTAATCTCGTACGACATAGTTTTGTTGTCTTGATGGCTGAGGCTAAATCCAGCCGAAAAGTTAGTTGAATTTTGCCAATACAGGTTGATGGGTTTCTCTAATGCATACTGTGCCAACAAAAGAATTCCTGTTATCTCTTGTTCACTTTTGAAGTCGGACAATTGAGGTTGAGTAGCTATGGAATCATTGAAGTAATTTACTGTCTCAAACGATTGGAAAAAGAAAGATGGACGCAGTCCGATTGACAATCGGCTGCCGCTGCTTCGTACCGGGCCTGCTGAATGGCTCCAATTGTCATTTAGGAGCGTATAGTAGGATGCACCTGATTGGGCTTTCAAACCCATCGCATCGAGTAATGAGTCAACAGCCGTGATTTCACTGATGTGGCGCAAGCGCTGATCAAAATATCTTTTGTTTTTGATTCGGGTGATAAATTGAGCCAACTCCAGAATCTCATCTGCATTGGGCTCTCTTGTCAGGTCACCCGATCTCTCAAGGTCTTCAAGTATATAAACAGCCAGGCGCGCATCCTGCACTTCTTCAATCCTGCCTATCCCAACCATGACAGGAATCTCAATGCCAATATTATAATCTTGTCGGGTGGTTTTATATTTAAATGGATAAGTTTTAGGTGTAGATTCATAGTCTTCCTTACCAAGAACAAGTCCGGATTGCAAATTAAAGCCCAGCTCAATAAATTGTTGTTTTTGATTGTAAAAGCGGTTGGTAGAGTAGGCAGAAAAATCAAAAGAAGAGCCTCTGCTTTTAGATATATCTTCCTGAAATACGTGACTTTCAAGGGTTTCTCTGTCATATGACCATGCTGGTGTAATACCTAAGCGGGCATATTGAAAGCCCTGATACCTTGCTGTGTTTTTTCTTGCATTGTACGTTGGGCTTAAAGTAGCATTAAAACGTGTGAATGCATTTGAATTGGAGAGGTTGTCGTCGAGAATTTCCTTTCTAAAGTAATTATTCCCGTCAAGGTTAAAATTAAAATCGAGCATTCTGTAAGTGTAATCAGGGTTTTTGTAGGCAGAAAGTTTGAAACTTTCTTGCGCGAAACCTGGGAAATTGGCAAGCATAAATAAACTTACAGCACAAACCAGGATGGTGGTTTTTTGTGGGGCATTCATTTTAGTTTGGATTTAAGGGTAAGTAATGGGTCTTCAAGCGCCTGAAAACGTGGTTTTCGTTACAATTATCATGCCTTGAATTTGAATATGTTCAGGTAATTACACCCTTAACTAAATTTTCAGTGCCATTTGCATTGCAAAAGATCTTGGAGGGCCAACATCGGCAGGGCGGGTCATATACTCGCGGTTGAAGAGGTTGTTGATAATAAATGAAAGCCTGAGAATGGCTGTAGGTTCCCACGCGATACGCCAGTTGAAGAGTACATCGCCGGTGTTATTGGCTTGTCGGTATTCATACATTCCGGGAAGTATGAATATTGGAAGGCCAATTCCATTCACGCGTAACGAATCTTCAAAAGCCAGATCAATGTTGATGATATAGCTGTGATAATCAATGTTTAGCCCGCTTGAGAATTTCTTGTATTTGGCATCAACAGCAAGTTTTGCACCATGATAAAAACGGTATTTCAGGATGTTTTTATCCGTTGACGTTGTAAGTGGCTTTTGCTTATCAAAGTCTTTGTCAACCGGATCAGTAAAAGTGTAGCCTGCATTAAAACTGTAAGCAACCGGGCCTGATTTGCCTTCTCCGATAAAACTGATTTCAAAGCCGGCGATGCGGGCATTACTTACATTGAATGCTTTGAATCCTGTATATTTAAAGAAATCGTTAAGTGTAGGATTTGAGATTTCAGGCGGATAATGCTGCCCAAAGGTAAACTCTATCATGTCCTCATATTCGCTCCAGAAAATAGCAGCATCGGCATAACCGCGCAGATTGCCCATTTGAAAACCCTGTTTGACGCCAATTTCGGCATTCCAACCATATTCAGGCCGCAGGGTATCGTTGGGGAAAATCTTGAGCGCCCCAACCTCGGTGGCAGCGTATTTTTCAGCAATGGCCGGATAGCGGAACCCCTGGCCAAAACTGCTTCGGAAAAAAGTGTAAGTTCCTGCCTGGTAATTGATGCCTGCCCGGACCAAAGGTTTTGACTTCTCCCTCACATCATTGATGGCATGTAGTTCGTATCGGCCACCCAGCGAGAATCTCCATTTCTGATAACGCTTTTCGGTTTGAAAATATATGGATTGGTTGTTGGCGGTATGTTTTGCATTGCCAAACAGGTTCGATAGCGATTGGATATAAGTAGCGCTGGCTCCAGCGGTCAACGAAAAATCATTTTCCAATCTTTTCAGGTATTGATATTCCGCGAAGTACGAATCATCATAGTTATGCATGATGGTGTCATTATCATAAGTTACCTTGAAAATACGGCCTTTGAGCGTATGCCTTCTGTTTTTTTCGGTGTGATAGCTAAGATGCGGATCCAGATTGAAACGCGTATTCCTGAAGTTCTGATCAAAGGATGGTGATGCACGGTAAACGCCTGTATCGCCATCAAGCCAGAGCAGGAAGTTTCCCCCTTCGCTGAACATTGCATTGCCATTTATCCCACCAGACAAGCCTTCAATTCTCTTACTTCTGTAACGGGTATTGATGTTGAGCCTGACAGAGCGCTCATTTTCATTTTCACGGTAACCTTTGTCGGTGTGAACATTGGCTCCGGCCACGAGATCAAAATTGCCGATCCGTCGGCTGTGTGAGAACCGCGCACCTGAATAAAAAGGCTTGTCATCGCTCCACCATGCTATTTCGCGGCGCTTTGGTTCACCATACAGGCCGCTGTAAGCAATGATGCTGCTTTCCGGTTTCTCACCCGGGTAGGCGGTCCTGATATTTATCACGCCATTCAATGCCGAAGAACCATAAAGCGCCGAAGAAGCGCCTTTTATGACCTCAATCTGACTTAGATTTTCAAGTGGAACAAAACCCCATTTCGCTTCACCACCGCCCCCGGTAAGCATTGGCAGATCATCCACAAGTAACATAACCCTTGAACCTACGCCATAGCTGTATCCATTGCCGCTGCGAATACTTACCTGGTCGTCAAGAAACATAACTCCCGGAACCTGCTGCAAGGCCGATTCAACTGAAATTGTGTGCGTTCTTTCAACGGTTGCCACATTTATTACTTCCATTGATACAACCACATCGGAAATCTTTTCTTCGTAGCGCGAAGCGCTGACAACCAATTCATTTAGCAAATGAGTCTGAGCCTCCATGCTAATGTCAATAGTAACTGTTTCTCCTTCGCGCAGTTCGAGGTTTCTGACAATGGTGTTATATCCTATAAAACGGTATTGCATCCGTGTTTTACCGGTTTCTGCCACAATGCTGTAATAGCCGTCGGCATCGCTTGCTACGCCATGTTCGTTGCTGAAAAAGATATTGACACCTGGCAATGGATCGCCTGTGGTGGCATCAAGCACATGGCCTTTAACTACTGGCTTTTGCGAGAAAGTTGCGACTGAAACCAGCAATGCACAAAAAATCAAACACTTAATTTTCATGGGGTGAATTGGTTGTTGATCACAAACCGAAATACAAAACCTTACTGTTTTATCAGCTTAAACGCCGATCTGATATTTCCCTCCGAATGCTGCAATACGCAATAATATATTCCTTGTTTCAGGTTCGAACCGTCAATTCTCAGATTATTTTCTCCTCTTTTAGTCTTGGTCTCTTTGCTTATCATTAAGCGCCCGGTGGCATCAAACAACCTAAATTCATAGGTTCCGGGCAAGTCGGCATAAAAATCTACATTAACATACTTTACAAATGGATTGGGAAAAGCCTGCATTCTGATGTTGCCATTTTCAGGCAGATCAGGAATACCAAAGGCAAGGGAATCCAGCACAAGGATGCTATAATATGTAATTTCATAAGTATATGGTATTCCGAACCCACCCATGTATCCGACAGCCTTAATTGTTAACGGATAGTTGCCAAGCTGCGCCTGTGTTGCGGTGCCTGTAATCAACATACACCCTGAAGTCCCGCCTGGCCAATAACCCGAAGGCCGGTTTGGGATCGCCTGAAAACCTTCAGGTAAGCCGGAAATTTCATATACGCCTATCGAGTCAATAGGAAGAAGTGGAAGCGGAAATAGGATCGTATCAGCCGGAATTACAGCCGTGATTACAAGGTTGTACTCATAGGTGGCTACCGCGGGTGGAAAACCGGTAGCGCTGTCGGGGTAGATTCCTGGACGGGTATACACCATATTGGGCTCGCACTGCCCGAAAAGCACGGCAGAGAATGCGAAATAAATGATCAGGGAAGCGACAAGTCTTTTCATACTGCAGGATTGAATGAAACTGATTACAAAATTATTGGTTTCTGGTTCAGAAACAACACTTGAGAAGCAAGCTTGTTTTGGTGTTCACACAAAGCCGGCATAGAAAACTTCCTTAAAACTGTTTAGTTTTGCGCCATGATAACTAAGAAAGAAAAAAATACGGATCAGAAAGTCAAAGCCATTGTGTGGGACTGGAACGGGACATTGCTCGACGATGTGCATATTTGTGTTGACTCGATCAACATAATGCTTGGTGCACGAAACCTCCATCAATTAGATTATGAATCTTACAGGGATGTTTTTGGTTTCCCGGTGAGGGCGTATTATGAAAAGGCAGGTTTCAATTTTTTGCAAGAGCCTTTTGATGTTGTTGCCATTCAGTTTATTGATATTTACCGTGAGCACTTACTCAATTGCAATTTGTTTCCGGAAGTGATGGAAGTGCTCAATCAGATTTTGGCGCTACAGCTACCGCAATATATTCTTTCGGCTATGGAGCAGCAATTGCTTGAAACCTCATTAACTGAAAAAGGAATACCTCAGTTTTTTAATTTTATTGCCGGAACCAGCGATCATTATGCAGATGGTAAACTGGGTTCGGCAAAGAGATTACAACAGATGATTGAGGCAAAACCAAAGGAAATACTTCTGGTTGGCGATACAATTCATGATTTTGAAGTGGCTGAGGAAATGGGCTGGCAATGTATGTTGATTGCTAACGGACACCAATCTGAACTCCGCCTGGAAGCGACAGGCAAACCGGTGTTAAAAAGCCTTGCAGCCTTACCAGCACTTTTAAACGGTCATTCAATCTAAACGTTTTCATTGATTCCCATAATCCAGATTTCGGTGGTTTCAATTTCCCCATCTGTTTTGTATCTGACCCATTCACCATTTTTCAGACCTTGAATATAATTTCCGGTTAAATAGAGCCCACCATCTGGGAAATAATAGGATGCAGGCCCATGCATCAGGCCGTTTTCAAACTTTATATCGTGTTTTAAACTGCCGTTCGGATGGTATTGTTTCCAGGAGCCAATCTGCTTGCCCATGCTAAAGTTTTGCTCTTCCAGCAAAGTTCCATCTGCATAATAACTACGCAATTGCCCATCCCTAAGATCATGCTTGTAATTTTCTTCCGAAACCAAAACACCTGATTCATTATAAAATTTCCAATGGCCTTCTTTTTTTTGATCCACATACATTCCTTCACTTTGAACCATTTGGTTCTGATGATAATGAATTGTTTTTGCCGTATCACTGGTTTCGCTAAAAAGCATTTTTACCCTTAGCTTGCCATTGGGATAAAAATACCTGAACTCCCCGTAAGGCTTATCGTTAAGAAACTGGCCTTCATACACCAATTTTCCTTCTTCGTTGGTTTTTTTCCACGATCCCTGTTTTCTTCCCTGCTCATCCTGTTGATTGAAAATACTGTTTGGTTCCTGAGCTGAGGACAAAACAAATGGCCCCAACATGAAAACTGCAATCAGCAAAAAACGAATTTTTGTATGGATTTCCCGGATCATAATCAGAATGAAAATGCTGTAACGAAGATCAGGTATTTTTATTGAATAAGGGTTTTTACAGGTATAAATTTTTCACTCAATAAATGTGCATTAAGTAAGATTTACATAATGATCATGTTTTGTGCATCATAGGACATATTAACATGAAGGTTGATTGATTTTGTTAATCCGATACATTGGTTTAATTTCGTCGCCGTTAACCAAAACTACAAATATGAAAAAAGCATTCATTATTATTGGACTCCTGGCATTGGGATATTCAGTCATGGCCGGAGGTATTGTTCACAACACCAATCAAAGTGCTTCATTTATCCGGATGCCTGCCCGTGATGCATCTTACGGCTTTGATGCAGTGTACTTTAACCCTGCTGGTTTGACTTCATTGAAAAATGGCTTGCATTTCTCAATCAGTAACCAGTATATAACTCAAACCCGGAATATTGAAAGCACTTTTCCAGGCATGAATAAAAGCGAGTTTGAAGGAACCGTATTAGCACCCTTGTTCCCTTCAGTTTATGCTGCCTATAAAAAGGACAGGCTCGCAATTTCACTTGGTTTCAATCCCATTGGCGGTGGCGGTGGTGCCTTGTTTGAAGAAGGTCTGCCATCCTTTGAAATGCAACCTTCCACGATTCCAGGTGCTTTAAGCGCCGGAGGTGTTCCTACCACTGCTTACAGTTTCGATACCAGATTTGAAGGAAAGTCAGTATTCTATGGTTTTCAGGGTGGTATTTCATACCGCGTTCATGATCAATTATCTTTGAGCTTTGGTGCCAGGTACGTAACGATTTCCAATTCCTATAGCGGATATTTACGCAACATCCAGATCAATCCTACCTTCGCGGCATTGGGCTATGATGGAAGTATGCGCTCTGCCCCAACTTTCTTCACTGAATTTTCAGGCTACCTAAGTACTGTTTCTGCTACCTTGCAGGCAACAGGAAACAACCTTCAGCCTATTATTAATGGTGGTGGAGGAGGAGTTCCCCTGGCCAATGGAACCATGGCTGGTTTAACCCCTGAACAGGTAGCACTACTGCAGGGAACCATTACGCAATTAGGTGGAAATCCGCAAGGGATGACCATCGCACAGGCACAGCAATTTTTCCTTGGCGCTTCAGCCGGCTATGCTGCAAATTCGGTGGCTATGGGAAATAACGCAAACGCTACAAGAGATTTGGCTGTTGAGGCCACACAAAGCGGTTCAGGCATTACCCCTATAATTGGTATGAATATGCAGTTTACCGAGAATTTTAATATTGCCGTAAAATATGAATTCAGGACTAAAATCAATGTGACCAATGAAACGGAAATTGACGATGTTGGCCTTTATCCTGATAAAGAAGAAATTCCAAGTGATATGCCCGCCATGCTTTCAGTTGGTATGCAATGGAGGCCAACACAAAAATTGGGACTTCACTTAGGAATGCACAACTATTTTGACAGAACCGCGAAATATGGCCGTAAAGTTGGCACCGACTACGTTCAAAACAATGTTTTTATGGATTCTGATTATGTTGAAGTTGCTTTCGGAGTTGAGTATTCAATCACTGATAAATTGCTCATCAGCGCCGGTTATCTTGCAACCCGCACAGGTGTAAATGAAAACTACCAGACCGATCTGAGTCATAGCCTGTCAACCAACAGTCTTGGCGGTGGTTTCCGTTATAATTTTAGCGAAAACTTTGGTGTGAACCTCGGTGTAATGAATACCTGGTATATTGAAGATACAAGGGATTTCGGACTATATAAGGAAATTTATAACCGTAAGGCATTTGTAGCTGCCTTAGGGGTTGATTTTAGTTTATGATTTTAGCATAGAATTTAATTTTTACATTGTTTCCTGCTGAAGCAGTGGTATGATCACAACATCATACCACTGCTTTTTTTTGCAGGCATTTTTTTCCCACATGAATATCTCTTAAGATTAGATGATTATGATTTTTCTGAAAATATTTTCTAATAATTATTTGCATGTTAGTGAACATTAACTAACTTTGCAGCGTTTTATAAACATGTAAGCCTTAATAAGGCAAAAAATAGCAGTAAAAATAAAACTCGTTATTTGATTAACAAGAATTATAATGAAACGAAAATGAGCTCTGTAACACAAATCCGCAAACCAAGCATAATTATCAGCGCAGCACTTCAGCTAATCTCGCTTTATGGGATTCCCGGATTGACTGTAAGAAATATAAGTGCTCTCACAGGTCTAAGTAAGTCCATAATATACAAAAGTATCGGAGGCCGGGATCAGATAATTATTACAATTCTTGATAATTTTAAAAGCCGGATTGAAGAAAACTTTACTCAATTGTCGTCTGTAGAGAATGGTGCTATGGATAAAATTGAAATCATTCTAAAAAATCATTACCGAACGCTTACTGATGCCCCATTGTTTATTACAATTATTTTCTCAGATGAGCTTTATGAAAAGAGCGATGAACTAAGAAATAAAATGGATGAGCTGATTGCTTTGAATAACAGGGTACTCAGCAGCTTTATCAAGGAAGGGTAGATAAACGGCGAAATCAGGTCTGACCTGGATTCGCAGTACCTCACGGCCCTCACCTTGTCATCATTCCGGAAAATTATGAAGCAGTTAAGCTGAATTTAACACTTAAACAATAAAAATATGCTAACCCAACGACAACAGGAAATTATTGAAGCATCCATTGAATTGATTGCGGAGAAAGGTATTCAGGGTCTGACTATGAAAAATATTTCGAAAGAAATAGGAATATCCGAGCCTGCCATCTACCGGCATTACGACAACAAGATCGAGATTCTGAAAAGTATACTTGACTACTTTTTTAACAATATGAAAAACATCCTTGAAAGCGAATTGAACAGCGAATCAACTGCTTTTGAAAAAATTTCAAACATTTTCAACAGGCATTTTAAAAGTTTTTCTGAGAAACCCCAGCTACTTGCAGTGATTTTTTCAGAAGAATTATTCCGCAACGAAACATCGCTGAGCAATAAGGTTGCTGCAATCATGGAACAAAATACCCTGATGGTACAAAACATCCTGGAAAAAGGCCAGCAAAACGCTGAGGTTGATCCAAACCTGAACCCCAAACATCTGGCTGTGATGATTATGGGTTCGCTCAGGCTGCTCGCGAAACAATGGCAAATAAGCGGCTATGCATTCAACCTGACTCAGGAAGGCGCAGCCATGTTTGAAACCATCAGGCCTCTAATAAGCATTAAATAACAACACCTTTTATAAACCATTAAATCTATTAAGCTATGAAATCAGTTGACTGGAAAACACAGCAGATCAAAGACACACCGCACAAGGTGGATGTAAGGCCATTATACGACAAACCCGAAGTGCAGGTTATGCACATAAAATTGCAACCCGGGGAGCAGTTGAAACCGCATTTAACGCCTGTTGATGTATTTTTCTTTGTGCTAGAAGGCTCGCCCGATATTTTGGTAGGCGATGAACGTAAAACCATTCCTGCCGGCATACTTGTGGAAAGTCCGAAAAATATCGTGCACTGCCTGTATAATTCGTCAGATGATCAGGCAAGGATTATGGTGGTAAAAGCGCCTAAACCAACCCAAAACGCCAGAATTCTTTAAGCCTGGACATTTAAAGTTCAGGTTTGTGGATAGCATTATCAAATCATAGCAGTTGAAAATTTACCTATAAAATATGAATGATGAAAATCACAAAAAAAACTTATGTGTCAGAAATATTGGATGAATACGGAGATATTGCAGATGTTATGGAAATATTCGGGATCAAACGTGTGGGAGGGTTTGGTTTGCGAAAATTGCTGGCGAGATTTATTACTGTAAAAACCGCGGCATTCATTCATAGAGTTCCATTGGACAAGTTTATTGTAATGGTGCAGGATGCCGTGAATGAAAAAGACGCACCAAACAAACTTAAAAACCTACATTCACTAATGACAAACTATAATGTCATTCAATAATTATAAAACAAAACCCAGGATGAAATATATTCCCAAAATTTCTGCGATTATCTTAGCTGCATTTGCTGCTCTTACTTTGTTTATGACCTTCTCCATCTTTTTCGATTTGTTTGGTATCAGGGAAATGGAAGGCAATTATGTGCTGTTTGTAGTAATCGCTAATTTTATTTGTTCCCTGTGTTATTTTGTGGCTGCTTATGGTTTTTGGAATCACAAAAAATGGACAACCCAGATTTTAATTCTTGCTGTTGCCGTGCTCTTTATCGCTTTGGTTTCCTTCCTGATTTATGCAAACAGCGGTGGTCTGCACGAGCCAAAGACTACCGGTGCTTTAATCTTTCGCCTGGCATTTACTAGCTTGTTTGCGATAGTGTCCTATAAATATTATAATCGCTTCTCAAAAAGCAATTAATTTTTTTAACCCATAAGTTAGTTAATATTAACAAACATAAAAATGAAAAAACTACTTGAAAAATCAATCCGCTATCCCTGGCTTGTAATGGCCGTAATAGTAATACTTAGTATTTACTTTATGAATGAGCTGCGCCGTAACGGGCGTATGGAAACCAATCTCGACGAGTATATGCCCAAAACCCATCCGGCATTTATTTACAGCGATCAGGCCGAAGAATGGTTCAACATAAAAGACGGGATTTTAATAGCCATTGAGCACGAATCAAGCATTTACAACCCGCAAACCTTACAGAAGATTAAAGAAATTAGTGAAAGGCTGCAGGAAATGCAAGAGTTTGACGACAATGATGTCATGTCGCTTTATACAGCCGATAATATAACGGGGTCAGAATATGATCTGGAGGTAAAGGCTTTTTATCATACAGCGCCTGAAACACAGGAGGAGTTGGATGAACTTAGAATGATTGTTCGTGACAATGAAATGGTGTACAGCCGGCTTGTTTCGGAAGATGAAACGGTGGCTTTAATTGTAGCCGGTATGAAAAGCAACGGGTTTACCCAGGAGTTCTATCAGCATATTATGGAGTTCGCACATTCATACGAAAGCGACAGCGAAACAATTTATGTTGCCGGAAGGCCGATTGTTGAAGGAACGATGGCATTGCTCGGGCCGGCTGATATGAAACGCATGGTTCCTATCGTGCTGGTTGTAATCGCTTTGGTTTTATACCTGTTGCTAAAAAGTGGCCGGGCAATGGCAGCTACACTTTTAGGTGTTACGGTAAGCACCATCTGGGCTTTCGGACTGATGGCTGCCCTGAAGGTGCCGATTTATTCGGTAACAACCATGATACCGGTCATGCTTATTGCCATAGGCGTGGCCTACGGCATTTATTTCTACAATTATCTGAACCGCTTTGTAAAGGAAAACCCCGATGCAAGTCGCCGCGAAGCCGCCGAGCATGTGATTGGGAAATTGTGGAAGCCTTTGCTGATGGCCGCATTCACTACCATGATAGGATTCATCTCACTACTTACTTCGCAGGTTTACCCGATCAAATTTTTCGGGATATTTACAGCCTTCGGGATTTTAATCGCCTTTTTAATGGCCATGATATTTCTGCCTTCTGTGGTGCTGATAACCGGATTTAAAAAGCTGAAATCGGGCAAGGAAGATACAAACAAACCTTCAGTTTTTTCTACCAGGCTCAGCAACTGCCTGATCAGGAATAAAAAGGCAGTGAAACTGGCTGCCGGGATCATCGTAGTGGCATCAATCATCGGGGCGCAATGGGTATGGATCAACTCTAGCTTTCTCGATAATTTTGAAAAAGACAGCGACATTGTGCTTACCGATGCTTTTGTGAACAGCAAATTCGGAGGCACCTCAACATTGAACCTCATACTGGAGGCCGATAATGAAGATGCCTTTAAATTGGCTGAAAACCTGCGTTTGATTGATGAAGTGCAGCAAGCCACTGAAAATGTGCCGTTGGTAGGCAACTCGTTTGCACTGACGGACTATCTGAAGCGCATGCATAAGGTGATGAATGCCGGAGACCCTGATTTTTATGCCATCCCTGAAACCAGCGACATGGTGGCTCAATACCTGCTGCTCTACGAAATGTCGGGCGATCCTGAAAACTTGCTGAAGGTCGTTAACTATGGCTACGACATGACCAATATTACTTTTCAGCTTAAAAGCGACGACTCAAAAACCATCAGCGAGGCAATTGCCGTGATTGAATCGTATAAAGACCGGTTTTCAGTAGCAGGCATTGAGATAAATTATTCAGGTTCAGGATACAAGGCTTTGGTGTTTAGTGAACTTATCCTCGAAGGACAAATCATGAGCATCCTACTTTCATTGATCCTGGTGATCATACTCCTAAGCTGGATGTTCCGCAGCATTAAAGTGGGTTTGATCGGGTCGGTTCCAATTATTATCACTGCTGTCATCAGCTTTGGCGTAATGGGCGCTCTGAACATCCCACTCAGCACAGCTACTGCCTTGCTGTCGAGCATTGCTATTGGAATTGGCATTGATTATGCCATCCATTTTATTCAGAACTACAAAATGAATCTGGCAGCATCGGGCAAGAAGCTTCCTGCATTATATACCACGGTAAATGTTACCGGCAAGGCAATTCTTTTCAATGCCATTGTGGTTATTGCGGGATTTTTAGTGTTGATGTTCTCTGTTTTTCCGCCAAACCGAACACTGGGCACATTGGTATCAATGAACATGTTTACAAGTCTTGTTGGTACGCTCAGCATCATGTTGGTGTTGATATATGGATCAAAAGTTTTTGAAAGAAAAAGTAATTCGCCCAATCAGTAAACTTTCAGCCTGTTGTGATGAAAACCATCTTTAAAATATTGTCCATTTTGCTTTTTGTGCTTGTAAGCTATACAATGCTTCAGGCTCAGAAAGTGGATATATTGGATGGCCGTGGAGATGAGGAAAGCAATTTTTTCAGCCTGATCCGGGCGAATCACAGTGATAGTTACATTTCATTCAGCCAGGGATTGGGCAATCTTGAACCGTTGATTTTTGAGGCATTGGTTGCGCCCTACTTTTTATTGCGAACCAGCCGTGATTCACGCTGGGGAGCAACAGTTTCGACACCCATCTTATTTCGTATGCAAGCCGAATATTCATTCCCGGTTAGATCACCAGGCTACATACCCAATGTAACCTTTTATCACCTGATGGATGTTACTAGTATTAATCATTTGAAGCCGTGCTATCTTTATCTTACCCTTGCCCACCATTCAAACGGACAGGTGGATAGTTTCTACAATGAGGATGGTTCAATAAACAGACGGAGCGGCGATTTCTCAACCAATTATATGGAGTTTGGAGTATTTTTCAACAATATCCTGGTTCCTTTCGACAACGCAAACGACTATTTCCGCACAGCTATAGAATTCCATCCCAACATAGGCCGCAGCGAAGAACTTGAAGGGCACTATAGTTTTGTGAGGTGGCATAACAGCTTCAGAATTTTCAGAACGCCTGATAAAGGTTTCTGCGAACCGAGGGTTCAAACCAAAGTTGAAACCACATGGATGTTTGGTGAAATCAATAATGCACATGCATTCAGTCTGAAAGAAAGGTTCAACTTCTCTATGAATTTCGCGATAAAGCCACAGGTTCTTAAAGATGTTAGCCTGTTCGTCAATTTTTATTCGGGCAAGGATTACTACAACATGTTTTTCGACAGACGGATATGGGCTTTAAGGTTCGGATTACAGGCTTATTCATTTAAATAGCAATAAATCAAATTTTTATTTCAATAATGTTACACAATTAAAAAAAAGAAAAAATGAAAACAGTAAAATTTATTATGAGCATAGCCATACTGGCTTTGATGACAAGCACGATAAGTGTATCTGCCCAAATGAGCGGGCAGCAAATCATGGAAAAAGTTTATTACAACCCCACAGGAGAGGATATGCAGGGTGAGCTGACAATGACCCTGACAAATTCTCGTGGGGATCAAAGGGTAAGACAACTAAAGCAATTTATAAAGAATTATGATGATGTTGAAAAGAAGATCATGTTCTTTCTTTCGCCTGCCGATGTGCGCAATACTTCATTCATGAACTGGAGTTATACCGATGGCCGCGACGATGACCAGTGGATCTACCTTCCTGCGCTAAAGCGTGTAAGAAGAATTTCAAGCGACAGCAAGAGCGATTATTTTATGGGCTCAGATTTCACCTATGACGATATGGGCGACCGCCACCCTAACGAAGACACTCACACGCTTCTACGTGAGGAAACAATTAACGGTAAGGCTAGCTACGTGGTGGAAAGTGTACCAAAAGACGCAACGTACATGTATTCGAAAACAATTACCTGGGTGATGAAAGACAATTTTCTTGGCCTGAAGCGGGAGTTTTACGACAGAAATGGAAAACTGTTGAAAGTGTTGAACATTAAAAAATTTGACAAGATCGAGGGATTCTGGGTTATTCTTGAAACTGAAATGAAAAATGTACAGAAAGATCATCGTACCGATATTCACTTCAGCAAGGTTGAAATTAATAAAGGTCTTTCTGACAATCAATTCACCGAACGGGCCATGACAATGGGATTATAATTTATAAGAAAGGATTAAAAAATGAAAACTAAATTCCTGATTCTGATCAATGTCGCCCTGCTACTTTCTACGGTAGCCTGGGCGCAGGAAGGCAATATCCGCTTTTCGGGTTTTGCCAGGAACTATACCGGCGTGTTAACCGGTGGAGATAATGAATTATCAATTTCACAGAATACACTGAACCTCAAAATGGAGGGGCGTAACCAAAGTGCCGCATTTTATGTGAACCCTTATCTATACCACTATTTTGACGAAAAGTTGGAGCTGGGCCTGCGCGAGGCTTATATTGACCTGTATTTTAAGAACATGGATTTCCGTATTGGCCGTCAACAGATTATCTACGGCAAGGCAGAAGGCGTATTTATTACCGATGTGGTATCGCCCAAGGATATGCGCGAATTCCTTTTACCCGATTTTGATGAGATCCGCATGGGCATTACTTCATTAAAAGCAAATTATTATGCCGGCAACAGCACTTTTGAATTTGTCTGGGTGCCGGTATTTACACCTACACAAATTCCTGCTGAAGGATCCATCTGGCGGCCCTCAATGAACTATCCCATTCAGCCGGAGTTTGATTATTCCAAACAAAAAGTAACGCCGAAACTTGATAACAGCGAGTTTTTTGCTCGTTATTCACACATGAGTTCAAAAATTGATTTTGAGCTTGTCGGGGGCTATTTCTGGAATGATGATCCTGCATTGCATATCAGCAGGCAGATCAATCTGGAAACCATGCAACTCAACGGTTTAATAGTAAGACCCGAGCACCATCGCCTGGCCATGGGAGGCGGTAGTCTCAGCACCACTGCCGGTCCATTCGTAATCAGAGGCGAAGGGGCATATTATAATGGAAAAATGTTCCAGACTGAGAATACGGCTTACAAAGATGGAACGGTTGAAAAAAACTACCTTCACTACATGGCCGGTATAGATTACAACCTGGCTGGAATATGGCTCAGCGCTCAGTTCATACAGGAATACACCCTTGATTATGAACCCGAAATCCAGAATGATGAATTTGAAAGCACCATGACCTTTCTTGCACGCCGTGATTTTATGCGCGAGAAGCTATGGCTGGAACTTTTTACTTATATAGGGCTGAACAACGGTGATGCTCTGATCCGCCCCAAGGCCACTTATTCCTTTGCCGATGGAATAAATATACAATTGGGCGCCAATATCTTTACAGGCACTGAAGGCCGTTTTGGCCAGTACCATGAAAATGATATGATTTATGCCAAGCTGAAATACAGCTTTTGAGTTAATTCTCTAAAATTAACTACTTTTGTGTTTTCAATACTGTTATGCTAAGCAAAGTAGTTTCAATATCATTACTTGTCATTGCAAACCTGATTCTTTTAGCTCATGATGTGATCCCTCATCACCATCATGATGATCATGTTTGTTTTGAGCATGGAAGCTGCGCCACCCATCATTCAAATGATTCAGAAAATGAGCAGCGATCTGCAGATGAAAATGAGGCTTGCTGTTCATTGGCTGATTTATTAATTATTCCTGCAAATTCGCGGTTCGACGAAATTATCTCTTCCTGCTGCACTTCTTTTCTTGATTCTGGTAGCCAAAGCCCGGCATTAATAACAAACACTGAATTTGACTATTCAAAGTTTCTGTTGCCTTTGCTTTTCCGACAACACCCGCAAAAAACAAATTTCTATCGCGCATTCATTAGTCTTTCAGCAGGATTGCGTGCTCCCCCTGTTTTTTAATTCCTTTCACTCATTTCAATTTTGAAAAGAGGCTGTCTCTAACGGTCGAATCTTGTCATCCTGATCCGCCGCTTCGGAGAAGGAACTCTATTAGACTGTTTATTAGATTCTTTGCTGCGCTCAGAATAACAAAAAACAGCAAATTCAGTGGTTTTGAGACAGCATCACTTGTTTATTTACAAGTTAACGTTTAACCTTTCCATTTTTCAAAATCATTAAATAGATAAAATCATGAAGAAATTTATTTTCCCACTTGCATTTTTGTTTTTTATTCTTGCTTCCTGTGGTTCAGGCACACAGAATAATACCGGTAACCAAACACATTCCCATAGCGATGGCACAGAGCATTCGCATGATGGTCATGACCATGAGCATGAAGACATTCCTGAAGGCCAGGAATCATTTGAGGTTGAAGAGATGGAGGATAATCATCAACACGATGGTGATACAATTCATAACTATGACCATGATCATGACCATGATCACGAACATCCACACAAACATTAAGGCTATTCAGTTTATAGAATTCTTTGGATTTCATTTTCCGGTGCTGATCCAGCCGGCCTAATCAAACACGACAATGAAAAAAATACTTGTCATCTTATTCATATTATTTGCGATTTCAGCTTGCAGAAATCAGCAGGCTGAACACGACACTCATGATCACGATCATGATGAGGTGAAGCTGTTTATAATAGCCTATAACGAAAGTTTCGAGGTATTTGCCGAAGCTGATCCCTTTGTGCAGGGCAAAACATCCGAAATACTGGCACATTTTACCCATCTGGAAAATTTCAAACCATTCAGTGAAGGGACAGTAACAGTCAGTCTGGTAAGCAGCAGCAATGGCATAAGGCATACGCTTGATGCTCCAAACAAACCCGGGATTTATCGCTTTCGCCTGCAGCCCCAGACCACCGGCATGGCGAGGGTTCAGTTTGATCTGGAGTATAAAGGTGTAAAGTACCGTCTTGATGGAGGCAGCTACCCTGTGTTTGACAATGAACATGATGCCATTCATGCCGCAGAGGATCTGATTCAGGAGCATCCCGCTGCCATTGCTTTTACAAAGGAACAGTCGTGGCTGGTGAGTTTTGCTACGGCTCCGGTTGAACACAAAGCCATTGGGGTAGTAGTTAAAACAGTAGGGGAGGTAATGCCGGCCCAGGGAGATGAAATCACCCTTAGCGCTCAATCGCGTGGTATAATACGGTTTGTAAATAACAATCTTTACGAAGGTGTTGATTTGCAACGAGGTGAAGTTTTAATCAATATTTCAGGTGAAGGACTGGCCGAAGGTAGTCCAACGCAGCAATACCGTGAAGCGCGCAATAACTTTGAAAAGGCTAAAGCTGATTATGAGCGTTTGAGCCCGCTTGCCGAAGCCAATATTGTGAGCCAGCGCGATCTTTTGCAGGCAAAAAATGAATTTGATAACGCAAAGGCCATCTTCGATAATCTTTCGGAGAATTTCTCAGAAAGCGGGCAATCCATAAAAAGTCCTGTTGATGGTTACCTGGCTCAGTTATTTGTTCAGCACGGGCAATATGTTGAGGCAGGCCAACCCATTGCGAAGGTGGTACGGAACTATGATATAATCATCAGGGCAGAGGTTCAGCAACGTTATAGCCGCTTGTTGCCCGAGCTCGCAACCGTGAATATTTCAAGCCGCGATGGGGAAATCTATACACTGGAAGAACTCAACGGGAAAATTTTGTCTTGGGCGAAGAATACAACTGCGCATAGTCATCTGTTACCGGTTTACCTTGAAATAAGCAACCTGCCCGGCTGGCATACCGGAACGCTGCTGGATGTTTTTCTGAAAACGTCTGACACAAATACCAGCTTGGTGGTTCCGACTACTGCCTTGATTGAGGAACAGGGCAATTATTTTGTTTTTGTACAAATTCATCCCGAGAGCTTTGAGAAAAGGGAAGTGTTTATTGGGAAAACAGACGGAATGTTTACAGAGATTCTACGTGGTCTTAGTGATAACGAAAGGGTGGTGAGCCGCGGAGCGCTAATGGTAAAAATGGCTGCAGTATCAGGCAATATTGACCCACATTCAGGCCATGTTCATTAGAAAGGAGCGCTTATGTTAGACAAGATTTTACACTTATCGCTCGACAACCGTCTGCTGGTCATTCTTCTGGCCATCATTTTAATGGTGGGTGGAATCCAGATTGCCTCCAATATGGACGTGGATGTGTTTCCGGATATAACGGCTCCAACAGTTGTAGTTATGACTGATGCCCATGGCATGGCATCCGAGGAGGTGGAACGTTTGGTAACCTTCCCGATTGAAACGGCTGTAAATGGGGCTACTGATGTGCGCCGCGTTCGCTCGGTTTCTTCACAGGGTTTCTCCTTTGTATGGGTGGAGTTCGACTGGGGTACTGACATTTTCAGGGCACGGCAGATTGTAAGTGAAAAAATGGTGGAAATTGCACCCAGGATGCCTGCCGGTATCGGAGCCCCAATACTGGCTCCCCAAACATCTGTGATGGGCGAAATAGTTTTTGTTGGTCTGCAGGCCGACAGCACCAGCATGCAGGATTTACGCACCATTGCCGACTGGGACATTAAACCGATTTTACTCGCAACATCCGGCGTGGCACAAGTAACCATCATTGGAGGAGATTATAAGCAATACCAGGTGTTGGCTGATCCACATCGGATGATGCATTATGGAGTGAGTTTGATAGAACTTGAAGAAACCTGCCGGGGTATCAGCTTAAATTCGCAGGGTAGCGTCATTCGTCAATATGGAAATGAGTTTGTAGTGCGTGGCATGGCCCGAACCAACAACCTTGAGGAGCTGGGTATCTCGCTAATCAAACATGTTGATGGCAAGCCGGTCCGCCTGAATGATGTTGCTGAAATACAGATTGGCGCTGCAGTAAAAATGGGGCATGGTTCGCAGGATGCAAAACCGGCAGTAATTCTTTCCATCTCCAAGCAACCCAATGCCAACACCATCAAACTTACACAGGCAATTGAGGATAACCTGGATGCACTCAGGTCTTCACTTCCTCCTGATGTTGTAGTTGATACCAGCATCTTTCGTCAGGCTGATTTTATCAGGACAGCCATCAACAATGTTAAGAAGGTATTATTTGAAGGGGCCATACTTGTAGTTATAGTTCTGCTACTGTTTTTAATGAGTTTCCGAACCACAATCATTTCATTGATAGCCATACCGGTTTCCTTGCTTTCGGCGGTTATTGTGCTGCATTTACTGAACCTGAATAGCAATACAATGAGTCTTGGCGGGATGGCTATTGCCGTTGGTTCACTAGTTGATGATGCTATCATTGATGTGGAAAATGTGTATAAGCACCTTCGGCGAAATGTGTTGCTGCTACCCGCTGAACGCACGCCTGTCCTCACAATAGTGTTCGATACATCCAAAGAAATCCGCTCTTCCATAATCAAAGCCACGCTGATTATCATCGTGGCTTTTGTACCATTGTTTTTCCTTTCGGGGATGGAAGGCCGGATGCTGCAACCACTGGGCATTGCTTTCATTGTTTCGCTTGCAACTTCTTTACTCGTGGCCATGACGCTTACGCCTGTGTTGAGTTATTACTTACTGACGGACGAAAAACGCCTTAAAAAAGCCGCCCGCCGTGAACCCTGGTTAAGCCGTAACCTGGCCCGGATTTATGAACAATCACTCCGGAAGGCACTTCGAAACAAGAAGAAATTTATCCTGGCTTCAGTAGCCCTGTTTGCGATCGCAATGTTGGTGCTGAGCAATATGGGAAGAAGTTTCCTTCCGGAATTCAATGAAGGCGCTCTAACCATCAGCGCCGTGATTCAGCCAGGTGTTTCGCTGGAGGTAAGTAACGAGGTTGGAACCTTGCTTGAAAAAGCAGTGCTGACCATCCCTGAAGTTACTGGTACAGCCCGTCGCACCGGTAGGGGAGAGCTTGATGAACATTCGCAGGCAACCAATAGTGCGGAAATTGATATTAATTTCATTCTCAAGGACCGTCCGAACGAAGAATTCATGGAAGACATAAGAGAAAAGCTGGCTTCAATCCCTGGTGTTGCCTTTACTGTTGGTCAGCCGCTCGGGCATCGCATTGACCATATGATTTCCGGAACACGAGCCAATATTGCCATCAAAATATTTGGGGATGACCTGAGCACATTGTATACCACAGGAAAGCGCATTGAAGCAGCTATTGCAGATATACCCAATGTTGTGGATATTACTACTGAAGAACAGATTGTTGTGCCTCAACTGCAGATTCGTGCCAATCGGGATCGCCTGGCTTATTACGGTATTCCAATGCATGATTTTACCAACTTTGTAGAGTGGGCTTTTGCCGGAGAAAAAATGACTGAGATATATGAAGGGCAACGCAGCTTTGACCTGGTATTGCGATTGAATGAAGATTATACAAAGGATATTGAGGGTGTAAGCAATGCGCTGATACAAACGGTTGACGGCAAGTATGTTTCGCTTGCTGAAGTTTCTGAAATAGTTTCGGCAAGCGGGCCCAATACAATCAGCCGGGAGAATGTGCAGCGAAAACTGGTGGTTTCAGCCAATGTTTCTGGTGGCAGCCTGAGCAAGGCAGTGGATCAGATCAAAGAACAAATTGCGCTGAATGTTAGCCTTCCGGAAGGATACCGCATTGAATTTGGTGGGCAGTTTGAGAGTGCCGAAACTGCATCACGGATTTTATTACTGACATCTATCCTGGCCATTGGTGTCATTTTTCTATTGCTCTTCCAGGAATTTAAAGATTTAAGAGTTTCAGCAGTTGTTCTTATTAACCTTCCGCTGGCATTGATCGGGGGTGTATTTGCGCTCTGGATTACGTCGGGTGTTTTAAGCATCCCGGCCATCATCGGTTTCATCACTCTTTTTGGGATCGCAACCCGGAATGGCATCCTACTCATCGGAAGGTATCAACGGCTCGAAAGCAAAGGTTCGAATATTTTTAATAGTGTTGTTCATGGATCGGTTGACAGGCTTAATCCTATTTTGATGACTGCACTGACTACAGGGCTGGCTTTGATACCACTTGCATACTTTGATGATATGGCCGGTAATGAAATACAGAGTCCGATGGCAAAAGTCATACTGGGTGGATTGCTTACTTCAACACTACTCAATATCTACCTGATTCCTATTGTGTACAGCATGCTGAACAACCATAAATCTTTTAATGAAAAAATACAATGAAAACGCTAGATTTATCTGTTTCAAAGAATAGCCCTTTTGGAATGAGTTGGCAGTTGGCAAAATGCAGTTGGCAAAGATCTGATTGTAATTGCAATGGGAACGTAAACGGGAAACTGGAAAACATCGCAAACGTGGTCGATAAGTACGTTTTGGTTCGTAAGTTCTTGTTGTTAATCACTTTTACTTTCCTGATGTGCGTTAATGCTTTTGCTCAAAACAGCGTTGAATGTGTGCTGGCGGAAGTTGAAAAAAACAATACCGGGCTGGCTGCCTTGCAAATGCAATTAGATGCACAAAGCATTTCAAACAAAACAGGTATCTATCTGCAAAACCCGGAATTTGAATATGCATGGTTTGCGGGAAACCCGGATGGGATTGGAAATAAAACCAATATTTCGTTGCGACAACAATTTGATTTTCCGACAGCTTATTTGCATAAAACCCGTATTGCCAATGCACGCAATGACCAATTGCTGCTGGAGTTTGAAAATCAGCGACGCGAACTTTTGTTTGAAGCCCGCCTGATTTGCCTGGAATTAATCAATGCAAACATCAGGGCACAAGAAATCGGGAAGCGTCTTCAACATGCAGAGCGAATGGCGAATGCCTATGAAACAATGTTTGATGCAGGGGAAACCAATATAATTGAACTCAATAAGGCAAAGCTGAACTTTCTTGGTCTGCAAAATCAAGCCGAAAGAATTGAAATAACACGACAGTCACTGCAGAATAAACTTGCCGGCCTCAATGGAGGTATTCAAATTCAATTGGCTGATACTTCGTTTTATCCTATATCATTAAGTGAGGATTTTGAACAGTGGTATGTACAGGCAGAAGAGAGAAACCCGGTTTTGAAGTGGCTGAGCCAGGAGATTGAGATCAACCGGAAACAGGAAAAACTTCAAAAGGCCTTGAGCCTGCCAGGCTTTAATACCGGATATGTGAGTGAAATACTCACTCTTGAAAAGTTCAGAGGTTTTGCCATCGGTATTTCTATTCCGCTCTGGGAAAATAAAAATACAGTCCGATATACAAAGGCCCATACATCAGCCTTGCAGGGCAGCGAACATGACAAGAAATTGCAATTTTATAATCAGCTAAAAGCACAACATGCCCAAGCCTTAAGCTTGAATGCAAGTCTTCAGGAATATGAAAGGCTTTTGCAGTCAATTGACAATACCAAACTGCTGGCAAGAGCCTGGGAGCAGGGAGAGCTCAGCCTGACCAATTATCTGCTGGAACTGTCTTATTATTATCAAAGTGTTGATAATCTATTGGAGATGGAATTGGAACTGTACCAAACCCTTGCCGGGCTGAATAAGTATCTTGATTAACCTAAATCAAAATCATTTTTTTATATTATTGTTTAACTATATTCCAATATTATTTAAACAATATTCGGGTTCTCATGTTCCTTTAAGAAAATGAAGATGAAAACCTATGCACTTATTGGTGGATCATCCACCATCGCTCAAACACTTATTAAAAGCCTGGAAAATCAGGATGTGATTCTGCTGGTTTATTCAAGATCTGAAGACCTTTTTCATAAACAAAGTAATGTTACATGGAAGCAGTTTGATATTCTCAAAGATGAATTTAATTCAAGCGAAATACCCTCATCAGTTGACGCATTGCTGTATTTCCCCGGAACTATCAACCTAAAGCCATTCAACTCATTGAAGATTGATGATTTCCAGAGCGATTACGAAATTAATTTCCTGGGCGCTGTAAAAGCCATAAATGCATTTTACCGGCCTCTACGTAAATCGGGAAATGGCTCGATTGTCATGGTTTCGTCAGTTGCGGCAAAAGTTGGCATGCCTTACCATGCTTCCATTGCCAGTGCAAAAGCGGCTGTTGAAGGTTTGACCCGTTCGCTTGCCGCTGAGTTTGCGCCGCACATCAGGGTGAATTGCATTGCGCCATCCCTGACGGATACACAAATGGCTTCAAAACTTCTGTCAACTGAGGATCGGAAAAATAGCATTGTACAACGCAATCCTATGAAGCAAATAGGCAAACCTGAAGATCTCGCAGCGATGGCAGAGTTCCTGATCAGCGAAAAAAGTGCGTGGATTACAGGCCAGGTAATTGGTGTAGATGGAGGAATGTCAACCCTTAATCTTGTTTAACTATGTTGCATTTCAGTTATCAATCTGGTTTGTTTACACTTACCAGCAAAATGCTTATCAAGGCTGATCTTCAATCAGCATGGGATTTTATTTCACTGCCTGAGAACCTTTCTAAAATAACTCCACCCCAGATGGATTTCAGGATCACATACCGCTCATCTCTGGATGGTGATAAAATGTATCCCGGACAAATTATTTGCTATAAAGTGAAGCCTCTGCCGTTTTTCAATGCAAGCTGGGTGACTGAGATCACACAGGTTCAGGAAAAGAGATTTTTTATTGATGAGCAGCGGTTCGGACCTTACCGTTTCTGGCATCACCAGCACATCATCAAAGAAGTGCCTGAGGGAGTTGAAATGACCGATATTGTTTCTTACAAACTGCCACTCGGGATGATAGGCCGTTGGTTCGTTGGTTGGCTGGTAAGGCGTCAGTTGAAAAATATTTTCGAATACCGCTCACGGCAAATGGACAAAATATTTCTATGATCCAGAAGCCTGATTAGAACGAATGATGACGGCTCAATCAAGAATTTTAGGCATGAAACTGGATTTAAGTTCAAGCACCAGGGCTGTATTTCCGGGCACGTTCCAGGTCTTATCAATCTCATAGGCGAAGCCATTGATCACATCCCTGCCCACATGATACCCTTTGGTTGCTTCGGTAAAGCGTTTGGAGTTTAATGATTTCTCTTCCGCGTTGCTGTTGATCACCACCATAAAGGTTGATTCTTGATTGTATCTGAAATATACATACACATTGTCATGAGGGATAAAATGCCTGAGCCAGCCATAGTGAAATGCAGGCTGCAGCTGCCTGAACTGGAGCAGTTTCCTGATGTGGTTGGTAACATCGTTTTGTTCATAGCTCCTGCCATCGCTGCTGAAAGCGCTGGTTTCATCGCCCGGCCATCCACCCGGAAACGGCATACGAATACCGCCATGTCCTTTGTGTTCGAGACCAGTCATTAAAATTTCTGTGCCATAATACATCATCGGAATGCCCCTTGTCGTGAAAATGAAAGTGAGCAGCATTTTAAGCTTTTCAGGATCCTGATCAAGGCTGCTGAAGATGCGTGATACATCATGGTTATCAGGAAACACTACCAGGTTATAGGGATCGGAATATAGAAAATCCTGGGCCAGCATATTGTAAAGCCGCATCAATCCTTTGTCCCAACCGGGTTCTTCGTTGAAGGCCTCACGAACGGCATCATATAACGGAAAGTCAAAAAGGCTGGGAATATTTGAATCATAACCATCATGATTGATTTTTCCTTGCTGGTAATAGCTTACCATGGCCGGGATTCCCATCCAGGCCTCACCCAAAATCCTGAAATATGGGTATTCATCTGAAATGTAACGTGCCCAGTCAGCCGTGAAATCTTTTTCGGCATAAGGCTGGGTGTCCATGCGGATGCCATGAATGCCGGCAAATTCGATCCACCACACCGTGTTTTGTTTAAGGTATTTTGCCAGCAGCCGGTTGTGTTGGTTCAGATCAGGCATATTGCTGTCGAACCAACCTTTTACCATGATGTTGTAATCGGTCTGCGAAGCATAAGGATCAACAATAGTGCTCATGCGGTACGAAGTGCGGGTGTATTCCGGCCATTGGTTCAGCCAGTCTTTCGAAGGCAAATCCGTCATCCACCAATGCTGACTTCCGCAATGGTTGAAAATCATGTCCTTGATAATCTTAATTCCCTTTTTTTCTGCTTCCTGAACCAAGCGGCGGTAATCCTCATTGGTTCCGAACCGGGGGTCAACCTTATAAAAATCGGTGATGGCATAGCCGTGGTAAGAGTAACGTGGCTGGTTGTTTTCAAAAACCGGATTGATCCAGATGGCCGTAAAACCCAGGTCTTCAATATAGTCGAGGTGGTTGATAATTCCCTGAATATCGCCGCCATGCCGCCCATCGGGATTATTCTTATCTGCTTTTTCAAGCATGCCCTCAATATTGTCATTGCCGGGATCGCCATTGGCAAAGCGGTCGGGCATAAGCAGGTAAATGGCATCTGATGCATCAAAACCTTCGCGGAACCTGGCGTTTTCATCCCGTTCTCTGAGTTCGTATTGATAAGAGTACCGAACCCTCTTTCCATCCAGAAAATCTATCTGGAAAGTACCCGGCGAAGCCTGGGAAACATCAAGATAAATGAAGAGGTAATTCGGGCTGTCAACCGAAACTACTTCTTTTACAATAATTCCGGGATGATTAATGTGAACCTTTAAAGCACTGATATTGGGTTCGTAAACCATAATCTGTAATTCGGTATGATACATGCCTGCCCACCAGAATGGAGGTTCAACACGCAAAGGTGATTTTTGGGCCGATATAAAAAGCGGAAGGATCAGCAGCAAAAAGAAAGACTTGGTTCTTTTCATTTCTTCAAGGGGTTTATAACGGCAAAAATAACCAATATTTTTACCACTGAGGCACTAAGTTCACCGGGAACCACTTAGTGTATCTGAGTGTCATCAGTGCCTTAGTGGTTTATCGCTAAACTACAATACTGTATCCGCGCGGAACCCGCCTCGCTGTCGAGTAGATTCGCTGTAGGCGATACATTATTGTAGCAAAAAGTAACCAATTAATACAAAAGCCTCGTAGAGGTTTCACAATTAAATGATCGGTTGTATTGTTATTATTTTACCGACCACCGATGATTCGATATCGGTGCCAAAAGATTGTTTACCACTGAGCCATTAAGTTCACTAAGAACCACTAAGTGAATCTTAGTGTTCTCAGTGTCTTAGTGGTATATTTAGTTGAGGTAAAAAAAATCCGTCAGACATTACCAGGAACCTCAAGGATTATTATTTGAGTTTTAACATTTCATTATGAATTCGTTTACGATCTTTGTATTATAGGTGCAATAAAGTCCTGCAACACTCTGCAATCTAAAAACGTTTCCAGCTTACACTCTCATTGCCGTGTTTTGCCATACTCAAAAATTCTAAGCCATGAAAAAAATTACAATTCTTTTCTTCTTTTTGTCACTATTCACTTTGATCACAGCCCAGGAAAACCTTGTCATTAGGCTCGATAATCCTTCGCGCGAGGCGCTGAAGTTTTTCCTCACAAACGAATATGACATTGCCTCCTATCACCCTGGCGAATACCTTGATATTGTTGTGGATAGTACAGAATTTCAGCGCCTGCTCAGGATCGGTTATGAGTTTCGTGTTTTTCAAACCCAATCGGACATCTTAAGCAACCTCTCGGTTCTGACCGATATTCCGGGTTATCGCACCTACCCGGTTGCGTTGGCTGAATTGCAGCAAATTGCAAACACCTACCCGGCCATTTGCAAACTCTACGACCTGGGCGACAGCCGTGGCAAGCAATACTATGATGGCGGAAACAATAATTACGTGAATTACCAGCACGATATATGGGCGCTGAAGGTTTCATCGAATGTAGAACTGGACGAAGACAAACCGGCTGTTTTTTACATGGGCGCTCACCATGCCCGCGAACCACTGAGCACGGAAGTAACTTTTTATATCCTGAACCACTTGCTGCAGCAATACGGGACCGATCCCGATATCACCAACAGCATCAACACAAAAGAAATCTGGTTTGTACCCATTGTAAATCCTGACGGCCATAAAATCGTGCTTGATCAGATTGATCAGAACTGGCGCAAAAACATCCGTGACAACAACAGCAACGGCCAACTTACACCCGGTTCATTCTCCACCTATCCCGATGGTGTTGACCCCAACCGAAACTACGGCTGGGAATGGGGCGGCCAAGGTTCAAGTGCAACACCATCCAGCATGTTATACCGCGGACCTTCTGCATTTTCAGAACCGGAAGTGCAGGCCATGCGTGACCTGATGCTCGACAGGCATTTTGTTGCTGGAATTACCTATCATACTTACAGTCAGCTTGTACTCTGGCCTTATGGCTATGTCTCAAATGCCGTTGCCCCCGATGCCACTGCGCTGGCAGCTCTGGGAACGCAAATGGCTCAGACAATTCCTAAACTGAATGGAGGAACCTATACCCCGCAACCTTCTTGGGCGCTGTATCCGGCAGCAGGCGTTACCGATGATTATGCTTACGGGGAGCATGGAATATTTTGCTATACCATTGAATTGGCTACCCAGTTTATTCCTCCTCAAAGCCAGGTTATACAGATTTGCGAAGACAACCTTGAAGCAGCGCTGATTTTGCTTGAGCGGGTTGATCAATCCACGCTTACAGGACTGGTAACTGACGCTACCACCGATGAACCCCTTATGGCTGAAGTGTATGTTGAAGGCATGGATAATACAGGTTTATATCGTGAGCCGTATAAAAGCAATGAGGATTTTGGCCGTTATTTTCGTTTGCTTCCCGATGGAAATTATACAGTTACTTTCTCATTGTTTGGTTATTTGCCCCAAACCTTTCAGAATGTAACCATCAACAGTAGCGGCCAAACGGTGCTGAACGTTGAACTTGCTGAAAGTCAATTTGTTAATGTCTCCGGCCATGTGTATGATATTGCCGACGGCCAGCCCATCGCCAATGCATCAGTTGAATTGATGGGTGCACCTGTTGATCCAGTTTATACCGATGCCAATGGTTATTATTTAATTGAAGATGTTTATGAAGGTACTTATACGATCCATGTTAGTGAAAGCAATTATTATAGTCAGCAGGAAACGGTTCAGATTACAAGCGGAAACAATGTCTTTAATTTTCAACTTACTGCCGCTGAAGCTGAAAGTTTCGAAATAGGGGTGTTTGGACCGGGATGGACTTTTTCAGGTAATGCAAACTGGTTTATTGCTGATGATGATGCCTGGCACGGGCAATATGCAGCCCGCTCAGGCAATATCTCACATTCCCAGTCCTCGTCCATGATGTATTCGCTTGACGTTGAAAGCAACGGCTTTATTTCGTTTTATTACAAGGTTTCATCGGAGGAGGATTATGATTTCCTGAGGTTTTACATCAATGACGTACAAAAAGGTTCCTGGTCAGGCGCTGCCGGCTGGGCCGAAGCAAGCTATGCCTTACAGCCCGGCTTGAACAACTTCAGATGGACATACTCAAAAGATGGTTCAGTATCTACGGGCCAGGATCGCGCATGGATTGATTTCATTGAATTTCCTCCATCTGATGTTTGCAGTCCGCCGCTTAACCTGCTGGCCTCTGCCATCACACCAACTTCTGCGCTCTTAAGCTGGACACAAGGTTCGGACGAAACAGTATGGGATTTGAAGATTGGAATAAAAGATTTTGACCCGCTTACCGAAGGCCAGTTAATAGCTGATTTAACTGAGACATTTTTACAAGTGAGTGAACTTGCCAATTCCACCGGATACGATTTTTATGTGAGGTCGCATTGCGAAGGGGAGGAGCGAAGCATCTGGAGAGGCCCGGAAACCTTCGAAACAATGTGTATGTACTTTGTCCCTTCGTTTTCCGAAAACTTTGATGCAGCGCCTTCGCTTCCAGGCTGCTGGGAAATTGTGGATCATGAAGGCAACGGCCAGGTTTGGGAATTCGGTTTGCACACCGAAGGATTAACAGGCACCACCGGCTATTATGCCTTTTTGAACAGCGATGGTTTCGGTATAGGCAATGCGCAGAATACGGATCTTGTGAGCCCGGCCTTTGATTTTTCGGGTTTCGAAGAAGTCAGCCTTTCTTTTGTGCATTATTTCAGGGAGTATGCCGGCACATCCGCTTCGTTGTATTATACAATTGATGCCGGGCTAAATTGGGTATTACTTGAAGAATGGATTGCTACCACTCCCAATCCCACTGTTTTTCAAGCTGCGATCCCGGAGGTTGCCGGACAGGAAAACGTGAGGTTTAAATGGAATTTTACCGGCAGTTATGGCTGGTATTGGGATATTGATGATATTGAAACTACAGGCGTGCCTGTTGGTCCTGATGTTCCAATAGAGCGGTTCATAGAGCATGAAACGGTCGGCAATGAAAGCGATGTTTGTTACGATGCCACCGAAACCATATTGGTTTCTGATTTCCTTGTCCAGAACGGCGGAACTGTCAACCTGGTGGCAGGGCAGCAGATTTTCCTGCTCGAAGAAACTTTAGTTGAGGCTGGTGGCTATCTGCTCGCCAGGATCACCGAAACTGAAGATTACTGCACCCAACGCGCTTCAATCCTGCTGTCAGAACCAATCGCCATTAGCAAGCCTGAATTACTAACTGATAATTCCAGCTTGTTTAAGATTTTTCCCAATCCGGCAAGCGGCATTGTCACTATAGAACTTTCAGAAAAGCTTTATGAAGCGGAATCAATCATCCAGGTATTCAGTATGACCGGAGAACTCATGTTGCAAAGGAATTCGACAAACCAGAATACGATTAAACTGGACTTTACCTTATCTCAACGTGACGTTTACCTGATCTGCGTTACTTCAGGCAGCAGCACAGCATCCGAAAAGCTGATCGTTGATTAAGAATTGTTTGGCGTTTGGCGTTCGGTGTTTCGGGTTCAATGTTCATGGTTCAAGGTTCAAAGTTCAATGATACGGTCACTCAATTGGTCAAAGTGATGGTTCGGTGTTGGGCGTTCGACTCTGAACGTCTGAACGTCTCAACGTCTTAACCAATCCACCATTTAACTATCCAACCAATCTATCAATTAACCGATTAACAAATTGAGCAGTTGACCAATCAACTACTATACTCCATTACTTCAGTGATTTAGAAAGTCAATCCCCCTAACCCCCTTCGCCAAGGGGGACTCGCTCCTAGCAAACTTATTCACAACATTTCCACATTCCATCCGCTATCAACCCACAAGCCCGTGCTTTCGGCGGACAAGTCACTCCATCACTCCATCATTCCATTACTCCATTACTCCACTACTCCAACCAATCAATCAATTAACCAATCAACCAATCAACCATTCTCCCCCAATTTGTCAAAGCCTCCAACCTCATTTCCGGGGACCCGCTAGGGACTTTCCGGGGACTTAGCAGTTGTTTTTGGCTGTTAAACAACAGATATACAGCATTATACATGTTAGCAAAGCCTGCAAAACCCCTAGTTGACCCCTAGATGACCCCTAGGAGGTCCCCGGAAATCCCTTGTTTGATCCACGATAAATTGAGAATTTTTTCGTTTTCCGGTCCAATTTTCTCAGTTTCTCCTCTTCTCACTATCTCATATTCCCAACTTCTCCCCATCCACAAAGTTCAAAATCCAAAATCCAAAATAAATCCCAATTCCAAACGCGTCATTCGTGCTAAATCTAAAATCGTAAATCTGAAGTCGTAAATTCCAATACTCCATCACTCCATCACTCCACTACTCAAACTAAAGTTTAAAATCCAAAGCTGAGTCCACTCCAAAAAGTCACAAATTGCTGATTTTTATCGTTTTTAACCCCTGATCCGCCGCGGCGGAGAAACGCTAAAAATCAGCACTTTGTGGAAGTCCCCTTTAGGAGATTTAGGGGCAGATATACTTTTCGGAGTGGACTCAAAGCTCAAATTCCAAAATTTCAAATTTGACATTGTTGTTATTTGTAGATTTACGAATCATAAATCTTGAATTTTGAATTAACAAATCCATCACTCCAACACTCCATTTCTCCCACTCTCCCAGTCTCCGTTTCTCATATTCCCATCTTCCCCTCTTCCCACCTTCTCACACTCTCAATGTCATTTCTCAGGTATTAACAAGAAGCTGAAAAGGTTTTGATTGGAAAACAAATTTTTTCATACATTGGCTGCATATTTCATCTTCACGCCCCAAACACGAGAAAGCTTGAAGTCTACCATCACATTAGAACCTGGAAAACACCATGAATGGGAAGTAGTTTTTCTGCTATTTCCCAAAGACCAGCAATTGATACAAATTGTAAAAGCCCTGGGATGTGCCAGGTGGAGCGTTTCCAGGCAGCGATGGTATATTGTGAAGGAAGATTTCAACCTGGGTGCTGTTTTTGAGGCTCTAAAGCCACATGCTTATCTTGATTACAACGCATTGAAACGGGAAAATCAGAATCCGGTGGTTCAGACCAAAGACAGTCCTTTAAATCTGAAAAAGGCTCTAAGCGGGGAAAATGGAAAGCTGGTTGAGGATTTCAGGTTATGGATGCAGCATAAGCGCTATAGTGCATCCACTATTAATACTTATATTGGCTCCATCAAAAGTTTTCTTGAATTTAACTCCCATAAACCGCTTACCGAAATAAGCAATGATGATATGGTAAACTATGTGAATAGCCATATCATCCCCGGTGGCTTGAGTTTTTCGTTTCAGAACCAGGTAGTGAATGCCACTAAGTTATTTTTCAGGGAGATTGTAAAGAGCCGGATAGAAATTGACAAGCTTGAAAGACCCAGGCGGGAGTATAAATTGCCCAATGTTTTGAGCAAAGAAGAAGTTGCTCTAATTTTAAATGCGTCAGTGAACCAGAAGCACCGCACCATGCTGAGCCTTATTTATGCCTGCGGATTGCGGCGCAGCGAATTGCTGAACCTAAAGCCAGGCGATGTTGACTCAAAAAGAGGTATGCTAACGATCCGGAATGCAAAAGGCAGGAAAGACAGGCTTGTGCCAATCTCAGCAAAAGTCATTGAGATGTTGAGAAGCTATTATAAAGCTTACCGGCCAAAGGTTTGGTTGTTTGAGGGGCAAAAGCCTGGAGAACAGTATTCAGCCACCAGTTTGCAGGAAGTGTTCAGGGCAGCTGTGAAAAAAGCAGTTATAAGGAAGCCTGCCACGCTGCACTGGCTAAGGCATAGTTACGCGACTCATTTGCTTGAAAGTGGAACGGATATCAGGTTTATACAAGAATTATTAGGTCATTCACCCCGTTGGATTAAAAATGAAGTAGTATGTTTTTCTATGTCTATGTATTAAGAAGTAAAAATGATGAATTGCTCTATACAGGGTACACTTCTGATTTGAAGAAAAGATTGCAGTTCCACAATGAGGGTAAAGTGCCATCAACCAAAAATCGAGTGCCATTAGAGCTACTATACTTTGAAGGATGCATCAACCAGCAAGATGCAACAAGAAGAGAGAAGTATCTTAAGTCAGGAAATGGCAAAATATATATTAAGAACAGGTTACGTAACTTTTTTTATCCTACGGGGTAAAGCAGCAAGACAACTGAGATTTATACACATGTTTCGGAGAAAAGCCTGAAAAAGATTAAATCGCCTTTTGATGATTTGTAAAAGTGTTTAATTTTGAAACAGAATAAGCGTATTTTTACCATCTAACAAAAATCAGAAAACAGTATGAACCGTACAATACATACCAAAATGCGGAGGCTTTGTACGGAAAGTCCGTATCTATAAACGAGTTATAGCCCATTTTAAAAACTGCCAGACAAATTGATCACGACTATAAAGTTGATTTAGATTAATGTTGAGCGTCATTACAAATGTAGCAAACACTCAAATTAAAACATTAAATGATATGGGAAAAATGAAAGCAATTATTTGCAACAAATACGGGCCACCGGAAGTTCTTCAGATGAAAGAAGTAGTAAAACCAGTACCTAAGGATAATGAAGTACTTATAAAAGTTCATGCAACAACAGTACACATAGGGGACACTAAACTTCGAAGTTTTAAGCCCGGGTTAGGACCTGTCAGAGATTTCTTTTTCAAGCCCATGATGCGTATAATGATAGGTTTCACGGGGCCAAGAAAAAAAATACTGGGAATGGAGTTGTCCGGAGATATTGAAGCAGTGGGCAAAGATGTAAAGTTGTATAAAAAAGGTGATCCCGTTTTTGCATCTACCGAGATGAGATTTGGTGGTTATGCCGAGTATTGTTGTCTGCCTGAAGACGGGGCCATGGCAAAAAAACCGACTAATATGACCTATGAGGAAGCCGCCCCGTTATCTAATGGTGGATTTACCGCCTTGCTTTATCTTAGGAAAGCAAAAATTCAGAAAGGACATAAGCTATTGATCTATGGAGCTTCCGGTAGTGTTGGTACTTATGCAATACAGCTTGCAAAGCACTTTGGGGCGGAAGTTACAGGAGTATGCAGTACTGCGAATTTGGAAATTGTGAAATCACTGGGAGCCGATAAGGTTATTGATTACACGCAGGAAGATTTTACACAAAGCAGTGAGACTTATGACATTATTTTTGATGCTGTAGGCAAGATTAAATCTTCAAAACGTAAAAAATCCCTGGTGAAGTCCGGAATCTATCTTAACGTTCTTTCTATGTCAGGCAGCGTTAAGTTGAAGGTTGAAGACCTGATCTTTCTCAAAGAACTCTGCGAAGCAGGAAAGCTAAGATCAGTAATAGACAAACGTTACCCTATGGCACAAATAGTAGAGGCTCACAGGTATGTTGACAAAGGACACAAAAAAGGGAATGTAATTATTACCATATAGTTTAAAAATTAAAAGAATGAAATCAACAAAAAAAATTGCAGTAATTGTCGGACTATTATTTCTGGTTTCGACATTAACATTTATGATAGGAAGTAACCTGATACAATCTTTTTTCATTGATGAAACTCAAAATAAATTCCCATTAATTCTGGGTGTTATTCTTGAAATTATTTGTGGAGTTGCTGTTGTTGGCATTGGAGTTTTAATGTTTCCGATATTAAAACTGTTTAACAAAAGAATAGCTCTTGGATATGTTATATTCAGGGTTATTGAGTGTACAATTATAATCGTTGGCGGAATTTACTTATTATCTCTATTAGAATTTATGTGGAAATACGAAATGATAATTTTTGTTTTCACTGCCTTGGGAGGTCTTATATTTTCTTATTTATTATATCTATCAATACTTGTTCCGCGATATTTGTCCGGACTTGGAATAATAGGGTATATAATGTTATTTCTCGGAGTTGTGTTGGATATGTTTAGCATTTTTAATATTAATGATGGCGCAGGTATGCTGGTATATCTTCCAGGAGGTTTATTTGAATTATTTTTCCCAATATGGCTTTTTATTAAAGGATTTAGTTCATCAGCAATCGTTTCTGCGTATGACAAAATAGAGAACAACATTAAAAAGTAATGATATTTTAACAGTACAAACAATTGAAAATTAAGAAAAACGGGCTATAACAGCGTGTATAAGCCATTGCTGGTAGCGGGTTTGCGGTGGGTATTACTCTTGGTTACCTTGTGCTACCTAGACTATAAAGCGCTTTGAATCACGCAACGGCTCATACACGCGACCGTTAGCCACCATTTAAAAAAATGAAAATTCCGATTCAAATAATAGTTGTTCTCATTCTGACTTCCTGTCAAACAGTTGACAAGTTTGACAAACAGGAATATTGCGACAATGAAGTTGAACTTTTGAAAGGGAACTC